>DATKWR010000081.1:0-9859 GCA_035529475.1 Sedimentisphaerales bacterium
CGCCTCAAGAACGCCGCATAGTCCATCCTGCGTGACTTCCGGCTTCTCGACATAGACCCCGTCTAACCATGGATCATCTCTGGCCGGCGATTCTTTGATTTTCGTCCGGCCGAACACGTGAAGGCCAGTCGGCCCCCTACCACCCCTGTCCCACATGCCCGTCTTTTCAAAGAGCTTTCAACGCGAATTCCACCGCTACAGGGCGGTCCCACCGCCGCCTGACAGGCGCATTCGGCCCGACAGGGCTATGTACCGGCTAATCAGGAAGGGGGCATTGCATCCCAAAAAAATTTCCGGGCACTTTGCTTTTGATAAATCAGAGTTGGATATAGTTGCCGCAAATGGGGATCAAAAACGGGGCAGAGGACGTCCCAAAAAAACCTATTCTGCATACATTCTGCATAAAAGAAAATACCATTAATTCACTTATTAAGTTTGACGCAATCGAAAAGCTCATATAACCTTTTGTTGAATCTATGTTTATCTGAATCGGGGAGACAAGATTTGAACTTGCGACCTCTGCGTCCCGAACGCAGCGCTCTAGCCAAGCTGAGCTACTCCCCGGTCAAACAATACATCAGTATAGCACATTCGCGGGCGCGATGCAAGCTACAATAAATTTACCGGGTCAATATCTATGGCGATCTTGACGGCGGGGCGAATCGGCCGCTGGGCTCGCAGGCCGGCGAACAATCGCTGAATGGTCGCTGCTTCGGGGGCCTGAACGATGATCTGCATCCTGTGGAATCTCTGTATCCGGCTGATGACCGCCGGCATCGGGCCACGAACGGTCGCCTTGAGCCCTTCCCGTCCTATAATCGCGTCGATTCGCTGACGCATCTGCTTGCACGCGGCTTCGAGCTTGTCGAACTTCATGTCCCTCAGGCCGATCAGGGCCAACCTCCAGAAGGGCGGCAGGTTGCAAGCCTGGCGGTGTTTCAGCTCCTCTCTGACGAAGCCCTCAAAGTCTCCGGTGACGGCAAAGCGTATCGCCGGCTGGTTGGCCAGGAAGGTCTGGACGAAAACAGTACCCTTCTTTGCGGAGCGTCCCGCCCGCCCGGCCACCTGGGAAATCAACTGGAACGTCCGTTCGTTCGACCGGAAGTCGGGCAGATAAAGGCACGTGTCGGCGCTGATAATCCCGACCAGCGTGACGTTGGGGAAATGCAGACCCTTGGCCAGCATCTGGGTGCCCGCCAACACGTCGATCCTTCCGGCGCCGAAATCGTCGAGCAGCCGGTAGTAGTCTCCGCTGGCCATCGAATCGCTGTCAATCCGGCGGACGCGGGCGTCGGGGAACTTGGCAGCTAATTCCTCTTCGAGCCGCTGAGAGCCAAGGCCGATCATGGCGAATCCCTTGCCGCACAGAGGGCATTTCTCGGGCACGAGCGTCTGCGCCATGCAATAGTGGCAGATCGCATAGCCATAGTTTATGTGCTCTCCTGTGACGGTTCGCATCCGTTTGTAGTGAGGCTTTTTCGACTTGTGGAAAGTCAGCGTGACGTCGCAGTTACGGCAGTGCAGCGTATGCTTGCACGAAGGGCAGAAGACAAAATTGCTGTAGCCGCGCCGGTTCAGCAGCAAAATCGCCTGTTCTTTCCTGGTAAGCGTTTCCTTCAGATGTTCGGCCAGCGGCTCGCTGATCAGATTGATACCCTTCTGCGTCACCGGCGCCTTTTGCAGGTCGATAAGCTTCATGGTGGGCATGGGCAGGTCCATTACCCGCTTGGGCAGCCGCAGAAGGGTGAAGTGCTTCTTGCTCTGACAGTTGGCTAACGTCTCCAGCGAGGGTGTGGCGCTGCCCAGGATGCAGTGTGCGTTGGCCAACTGCGCGCGTTTGATGGCTACGTCTCGGCCGTGGTATCGCGGCGCCGTATCCTGCTTGTAACTGGGCTCGTGTTCTTCATCGACGACGATCAGTCCCAGCCTGGCCAGCGGGGCGAAAACCGCCGAGCGGGCGCCGATAACCACGTCGGCTTGCCCTGATTTAATCTTCTGCCACTGCGCGTTTCGCTGTGCCCCGGTCAGACCCGAGTGCATCACCGCGATTTTCTCGAATCGCTCGGCGAAACGCTGGACGGTCTGTGCCGTCAGGGCGATTTCGGGAAGCAGGACAATGGCGCTCTTGCCCTTCTGCAGAACGGATAGGATGGCCCGAATATAAAGCTCGGTCTTGCCGCTGTCGGTGACGCCGTGCAGGAGCGTGACGCCGAATTCTTCCGAGGCGATCTGTGTCTTGAGCCAGTCGAGGGCTTTGTCCTGGTCCTCGTTGAGGATGACGGGCCGGTCGCTCCTTATCGATAGCCCCTTGGGAATGGCGGGAAGAGATTTCAGTATTGTCTTTTGGGCGATTTTGAGGATTTGCCTCTCGGCTAATCTCTTCACGGGTTCGTCGCCGCACCCTACGGCCTTACGAAGCTCCCCAAGCTCCGTCGCTGAATCCGAGTCGAAAGCGTTCCGCTCGCGCAGATGGGCTACGATTTGCTTTTGTTTTTTGCCCTTCAACTCATCGAGGGTCTTTTCGACGTCTGCCTCGTCGAGTGTCAGATAGACGTGCCTCTCGGTCTTGAGACCAGCCCCTTTCTTGACCGCCGAGGGGACCATCGCGGCCAGGACCTGACCGAATGGACAAACATAGTAGCCGGCGATCCACTTGGCCAAATCCATCAGCTCGGAGTCCAGCAGCGGCTCTTTATCGACGAGCCGAGCTATTGTTTTCAGCTTGTGTCCCCTGTTGTGCGCCGCAAAGGACTGCCCGAAAGGGACATCTGCTTCCACGCAACAGCCTTTTTCCAGCTTGTCGTTCTTGCCGAACGGGCCCTCCACCCGTTGTCCCGCCTGAATCGGCCAAATCTCATCCGGCACGAGATAGTCGAACTCGGCATCCGCCGCCGACTCGAACGCCACCCGAATAATATGGTGGCAGGGCGTCTCCGGGGCTTCTTCGGAAAACAGATTTCTGGTTTTGTCCTTACGCATAAAGCTTGACTTCGGTCAAGGGTAAACATGACTCCGCAATTCATCGGGAACTTGTGATCACAGGCTGCGATCACATGCTATTCATCTTTCGTGCTGTAGAGGCCCTCCTTTCGGCGTTTTTCGGACTTTTCGTAGATGAACGTGTCCTCTCGCATGTCTAATCCGAGTTTGGCGATTAGGCCCTTGAGGTAATCAAGGTGAGGACAGGGCGAGGAATGGAAATTGTCTTTGGTCATGCACGAGGACAATTGTACGACGATCCGATCCTTTCCGATATCCTCCTCTTTCTTGATCTTCCGGAGGAGGTTGCTGAGCTTCCTGTGCACGGCGCGGCCGCAGCAGCCGCCACAGGTCATGTTGAGCGTACGATATGCCTTGTCCTTCGGATACGCGGCGAACCCGCCGGCGCGCTCGTGGAAGGCCCGCTCGCAATTGTAGCCCGAGCACCGTTCCTTGACGATATGACACTGCACGATCACGACGTAGTCCTTGTTCTTCACATCCACCATATTCCAACCTTCTCGTGGCCGCAATCTGCCTGCATCAAATCTTAGTCTCCGAGCTTGAAGTATTCCGTGGCAATCTCATTGATGCGCTCGCCGATGGCCAGCGATGCCGTTGCGGCGGGCGAAGGGGCATTCAGAACGTGAAGGGAATTCCTGTGCCGCTCAATCCTGAAGTCGTCGATCAACCGCCCGTTTCGATCGAGGGCTTGTGCTCGCACGCCCGCTT
Source organism: Sedimentisphaerales bacterium (assembly GCA_035529475.1). Taxonomy (GTDB): domain Bacteria; phylum Planctomycetota; class Phycisphaerae; order Sedimentisphaerales; family Anaerobacaceae. The sequence continues at coordinate 3,712 of DATKWR010000081.1, forward strand.
TGCAGGGCTTGATGTCCTCATCCTGCAGAGAGGGAACCAGGCGCTGTAATTGCCTAAGAAACAGCTTGCGGGAAAACGCTCTGATGTATTCGCCTAGGCCGTAACGCCAATACCTGAAAAACAACTTCCAGACCCCAGGATAAGACAGTGAATCCCATGTGTCCGGCCAGCTAAAATCGGTCCTGCCGTAGCCCTCCCGCTTGAACGAAAAGACCGCGTTCGGTCCACATTCGACGCCGCCGGCAATCATCCGGGTAAAATGAACGCCGAGGAAGGGCAGGGCCGGGTCGGGCGCGGGATAGATCAGCGCCTTGACCTTTTCCTGAGCCTTCTCAGTCAGTTCGTAATAGTCGCCGCGGAAGGGAATGATTCTCATCCCGGGCGAGACGCTGTCCAGCCTGGCCACGCGGTCGCATTGAAGCCCCGCACAATTGATAATGTACCTGGCGGCAAAAGCGCCCCGATTCGTTACGACCTTCGTATAGAAATCGTGTTTGTCGAAGCCTCTGACCTCGTGCGAGGTCAGGACTTGATTGCCGCTGCCCTCTTTGGCCACCAACTCGCCCAATTTCTCCACTACCTTTGTAAAATCAATAATCCCGGTGCAGGGCACGTGAAGGCCGGCGATGCCCTGGCAGGAAGGCTCAATTTGCTTGATTTCATCGGGCCCGATCTTCTGGACGCCCTCGATGTTGCTCTGCACGGCGTTATTATAGACCCTCTCGATATCGCCCAATTCGTTTTCCCGCGTTGCGACGATGATTTTGCCGCAGATTTCGTGGGGGATTTGGTGTTTTTTGGCGAAGGCGACCAGTTCCTTTCGCCCCTGAATGCAGGTTTGTGCTTTGGTTGAGCCGGGTTTGTAGTAGAGTCCCGAATGAATGACGCCTGAATTGTGGCCGGTCTGATGGGCGGCTAACTTGTCCTCTTTTTCCAGCACGCCGATGCGAATGTCGGGGTGGCTCAGCATGATTTTGTACGCCGAAGCCAGGCCGACAATTCCGCCGCCAACCACCACCACGTCAAAATCCGTTCGTCCGTTTGTCATCCAAAATCCCTGAATAGCCGGGTATAGACTTCGATCCATACAATAACCAAGGCGGCAGTAAGCGTCAATGAAGAACCGGTTTGCCGGTCAGCCCCGCTTGCGATGGCACCGTGGGCGAGCGACGTGTCTGCGTGCGTGAGCACGAAAATGCGTAAAGCCAATAAACCCTTCGGTTATAGGTCCGGCACGACTTCGGGATAGACCTGGCCGGTCGAGCTGATTTTGAAGACGTAGATCAGCCCTTTTCTGAGCCTCGAATAGACGGCATTGCCGTACACCGCCTCGATATCGTGCTGGGCGAGCCTCTCGGGGTCGTTGGCGAGGTCCCAGATGTGCGACCAGAACATCTGCCTCTGCTCGGCCGGGAGCAGCTTGAGCAAATCACTGTATCTCTGAGGCTCGGTGCCCGGCTCTTCGATGGCAAAGCCCTCCTGGGGCGTCATTTGCTCGCCATAGACCCGCCGCCACAAGTAGAGCGCCCGCGTTTTGCCATCCATGACCATTTTGTCGCCGAATTTGACAATCAGGGCGTCGAAGTGGATGATATCGCCGGCGAGGGTGTATTCTTTCTCTAAAATCTTCTGGAGCTTATCGTCTCTGGCCGTCTCGACGAACCGTATGGTCGTAAGAAGCTCGCCATCCCTGGTTTCCTGGGCAATCACTTTTGCGTAGCCGATCTGGTCCTCCCGGCTGAGGTTGGTAAGGGCCTGCTTGAGCTCCTTATTCTCGGCCAGAAGCTCCTGGATCGTCGCAATCGCCTTATAGGGGGTCCGCCCCAAATAAGCCATCCCAACAATCGCCGCCCCGATAAGAATCAGCGGCCACGCCTTCAATTTTTTCTGCCCTTCTGCCATTTACGACCTCTTGCCGGCGAATTCCTGTCCTTCGCCTATACACTATCATCGGCTCAGTTGCCTGATTCTCCTGAAATTTAGCCATCCTGCCGACCACTACAAAGTGAAAATCGATAGTGCACTAACGAAATTCGTGAAATGTGGGATTAGGAACAGAATCGCAAACGGCGTTTTTCGGCTGGCTGCTTATTCGGCTTCAATAAGCCCCCGAATCAAATCCATGAATTCACGAGCCTGCTCAAGGCGTTCGGAGACCTCCGAACCATCGAATGCGGCTGTGGGGATGTAGTCGCATTCGTGTCTGTCGTCAAACAGCTTCTGGTAAAACTTATTCCATTTCACATCTACGCGGCCGGGCTTGATATAAGTTCGGCCAAACTCGGACTTGACCGCTGAATGCCTCGCAAACTCTTTGCCGTCTCGCAGCAGAAGCGCTGTCGCTGCATAAAAACAAGCGTAATACAAGCGGTTCAGCGCAAAATTTGCATGGCCTGCGTTCAACTCAAGTTCAGCCGAAGCCAGCGACTCTTGAGCTTTTTGCATCCACAGTCCGATCAAAGTGTTTCGAGCTTCGCCCTCGTTCATATTTCGCATCCGTCTCTTTCAACTTCGCTGTGAATTAACGTATAGCGAATCAACCCGCTCGACCACTCCTTTTCTGATACGACAACGGATGTCAGCAAAACATCGTTGCGAAGATTAATGTCGGCTAACCTGTCCGAGATCGCTCCTCGCAGTGTGCTGTTGACCGGGTCGCGAGTCACGATGAGAAGATCAATATCCGAGTCCGGTTGATCGGCGCCGCGGGCTTTGGAACCGAACAATATGACACGCGTTACAGGCAAATCCGACTTGAGAGCCTGGGCCGCCTCACGTAGCGAATACCGCTCATTCCGTGCCAGTTTTAAGTCTTCAACTCTTTTCATCAACGGCCTTTCACAAGTAGCTTCACTATATTCTAACCACGCTGAATACAGTATCCAAAACAAAAAAACGGTCTCCGTTATTCTATCATCGGCTCCGTTGGCAAAATCTCTCTACATTTCAGGTCTGTGTCGGCATTTGCACCAACAAAAAAGGCCGCAAGCATATCCTCGCAGCCCTTTTGGAATTACCCTATTTAGTCGCTTCTACACTGGACATTGTCCACATAAGCAACACGCTATCTTGTATAGATGCTGCTCTGAAACATAGAATCTAATTCGGTTTGCCGCCTTTCTGTACTACTGTAACAGAATCGCTGTCTTCAAATGTAGTCCCATCAGTTAGATCACCACTTACGGTTAGTTCAAGCTCCCTTGGTTCGAGGGATAATTCAGATGTCGAAAACTTGACAACCAACATTTGATTGCGTCTAACTGAAACTCGATCAGGCGGTATATCTATAATTCCATCGCTTAGCATGATGCTACTCGCATCAATTTGCGTAACATCGTAGCCCTCCGGCGGCCAGATGTAGCAGGTGATCGATTTGGCCCTGGTTGAAATGGTATCTTGGGAAACATCGATGTGGGCAGGTTCACCTTGAGTGAATGTTCCCGTAAACGAAAACGAGGCCATCCGCGATTTGAGGCCAGAATCTGCCGAGTCAGCCATAGTTCCTGATTCTGCGTACGCTTCAAGAAGGTAAGTCTTGCCAGTCTCCAGCCATAGGCCATGAGCAAATGGTAGGGAGATGTCACCACTTCCTCCGTTTGTTACCTCTTCCCATATTGTAGTCCCACCCCCATCATCGGACGACAGTCTCACAAAGACATACGCCTCCTCAGGATTTAGATCGGGGTAGTTTTCTATGTCGATGTCAATGTGTCCATCGATAGAGAAGTACGCTGGTGATGACCCTCTGGTGAAATACAGGGCGAAGCTCGAGCCACCACCTCCGTGCACATCGTCAGCATCAGTAGGCGGGGAGCTCCATTCTGCCGACCCAAAAGAAGAACCATTTGCCGTGACCTGGTCTGCTGAGAAGACAGATACCAGTGAACTTGATAAGGAAACGCCAATGTCGGAAAGTGAAACATGCAGGTCCGCGTCCTCTAAACCCAGCGGCTCTTCCTCGGGGTCAAATTGGCTCTGAAGCAAAATGTCTTGCGTGCCAATTCTATATCCTATTTCTGCGCCGACCTGCTGCTCGGCTCCGATCATGTTTATTAGCCCTCCCCCGCCGCCACCGCCACCGCCGGGACCTTGAGATATGACGAGATCTACTGCTGATTTGAACTCAACCACTGTCCCCGAAATCGGACTCTGAGAGACTACTTGACCGGCAGGTATAACATCGTCGTAGGCACTATTTACGACACCTTTTAGAAGGCCGGCATCGTGGAGCTTATGCTCTGCGAAAGATTCAGTCATACCCAAAACATTCGGCACAATAAAGTGATTGGCTACTGTTACCCAATCAAAACTAGCATTGAACGAGCCTGCATTACCTGTTTGAACAAGAATTTTGAAATAAGCTGGACCTGTAAATGTATCTGGATAACTTCCTTTCAAAATCCACCCCGTACCAATGTCATAGTATAGGTTGATTGTAGAACCCACGCGGGTAATCTTGAAAAAGCCAGAAGTTGCTGAAATTGGCCCATCACTTGACGTGGTAAGCCATTGTCCATTTAATATGACAAAAGTGCCTATCCCTTCAAAAAAAAAGTAATACTTAGTGCCTAGATACTCATCAATAGAGGGAAAGTTAAATCGTGCAATGCCGAATTGATTGAGGTCATCATCATCACCAATTTGAAGATGAGCATAATACCCGGAATCAAAACCGGAAGGATCTAGAGGATAGGTAAAATCGAATTTCCAATCAAGTATTACTTCGAAATCTCCTTGAAGTATATGGCCTGTCGTGATGCCACCTTCAGAATTATAAGGTGGTGCATTTGCGCTTAAGAAACCATCAGATTGTGTAAGAATTCCAGTAACATCAGTGTGCCAAAGCGTTGGATCAATTTCGCTGCCATCGAAAGCATCGTAGACTACGAGTTCAGCCCATGCTGAACCACAGGACAGTGCGGATACCAATATTAGAGATAACAAAATTCTCTTCATGACATTGTTTGCGGATGGTTTTCGTGAATGTTCAAAATACATGACTTGCCCTTTCCCCAAGAATAATGAATCTCGATTACATTTCCCTACTACTGTACTTTGCACAGTTTAACAGGGGGGGGTAATTGTCAAGTAAAAAAAGTAAGACCAATGAGGGCCTGGGCATTTTTTTCGTAAACCGAACCGTGTGGGGAGGAGAACCTGCCTCGTGTCGAACCTGCCCATCCTACGCGTGCTGCAATGAAGAAGCCGAAGGTACAAAATCGCCTGTTTCGCACCTTCGGCTTTGGGTTTGTTGTGAGCCTGCTATCGTCGCGGCGGTTATGCCTCGGCCATGTAGGGGTAGCGGAAGTTTCTTGGCGGCAGGAAGGTTTCCTTGATGGCTCGCGGGGAAACCCATCGCTCTAAGTTCAGCCAGCTTCCGGCCTTGTCGTTGGTACCCGAAGCGCGAGTGCCGCCGAACGGCTGCTGGGCCACAACCGCCCCAGTGGGCTTGTCGTTGACATAGAAATTGCCCGCGGCGTGGCGCAGCGCGTTCATCGCCTTGACAATCGCAGCGCGATCCAAGGCAAATATCGCGCCGGTCAGCGCGTACGGCGAGGTCTGGTCGCACAGCTCCAGCGTCCGGTCATACTCGCTTTCCGGATACACATGAATCGTCAGAACAGGCCCGAAAATCTCCTCGACCATCAGCTTGGATTTCGGTTCCCTGCTCACGACGACAGTCGGTTCAATGAAGTAGCCGACCGAATCGTCGTATCCGCCGCCGGTGATGATTTCCATGTCGGGCGAACTCTTGGCGTATTCGATATACTCGCAGATCGTCTTGAACGCGTTCTTGTCTATGACCGCGCCCATGAAGTTTCTGAAATCACAGATATCGCCCATCTTCATCTCGCTGACTGTGGCGAGCAGACGCTCTTTAACCTGCGGCCAGGTCGAGTCAGGGATGTAGGCCCGGGAAGCGGCCGAGCATTTCTGTCCCTGATACTCGAACGCCCCGCGCACCAGCGCCGTCACGAGCGCTTCGGTGTCGGCGCTGACGTGTGCGAAGATAAAATCCTTGCCGCCGGTTTCCCCGACGATTCGCGGATATGAGACATATTTGCGAATGTCTTTGCCGATGGCCAGCCAGATCGTCGAGAACACGTACGTGCTGCCGGTAAAGTGAATGCCGCCGAGCCGGACGTCG
>DATKWR010000082.1:0-5358 GCA_035529475.1 Sedimentisphaerales bacterium
AAGAGGGACCGGAACAGATGGAGTCGGAAATGGCCCCGTTGTAGCCCCGACAGAATTACCCGCCCTTTAAAACGCCCAAAGACTTTCCTTGTCCCGGCCGTCAGGCCGGACTGCAACTACCCCGCGTATGGTGGCCCCGACATGGCCGAGACCATCGTCGAATCCGAGAACGCCGAAACCGTCAAGTTCTACTGGAAGGTCTCTTCCCAATCGGGCGGCGATTACCTGCAGTTCTATATCGACAGCACGCTCAAGGACCAGATCAGCGGCGAGTCAGGCGACGATACCGGCTAGGTGGACTTTGTCCAATGGACCGGCCCTTCCCCCGCCCAGGACCCCTTAAAGCGATTGACTATTTATTATTGACTATTGACTATTGCTCATAGCGCCAGCCTTGTCAAAATCGCAAATCGCAAATCGCAAATCGCAAATCGCAAATCGCAAATCGCAAATCGTAAATCGCAAATCGTAAATATGGTTGGGGTCGCCGACGCCAACGCGACTTATTACTACCACTTCGACGCATTAGGCAGCGTCGTGGCGCTGAGCGATGCGGCGGGCGATACCGTCCAGACCTACGAGTACTCCGTCTATGGCGAAGTGGCCGTCGAAGACGCCAACCACCCCAACCCCTACATGTTCGCCGGCGTGCGTTACGATATCGAAATCGGCCTTTACTACAACCGCGCGCGATACTATAACCCGTTTATGGGCAGATTTTTACAGACAGATCCGGTCGGTTGCGCTGCAGAATTCAATCTGTATCGGTATTGCGAGAACAATCCGACGAATAGGGTGGATCCTTATGGAAAGCGGAGTTTGATATGGGGACCGGGGGAGATCAATATTGATTCTTCATGTAATGGCATCAAGATGTGTATTATGCCCGAAGATGCCAATGTAAGCGACCCGAATTCGTGGAATTGTTCTCCAACGAGCGGTCAAACAATTGAGGCTGACGCCGTTGGATGGTACAATGCCGGGGGTGCCGTGGTTGATGGATTCAAAGTGCCAGACAACTGCGAAGCATGGGTTTACTGCGAGGCAGATCCAAATGATCCTAACTGGACAACAGTGACACTCAAGGCGATATGTGCGGGGTGGCTTCTCCCTAGTCCTACACCCATAACTCCCGGGGAAGGCGGCTGGGCGCCTTTGCCCCCGTCTGATGAAATTGCCGGTCCAAGTGCTGAGAATGGTGGGTAGAACGCGATGCGGGAGCATAACGTTCTTGAAAGGCAGGTTTTTATGAAGTATCCGACGAAGAATGTTTTCTTGATCTTGGGGATAGCAGCAGCTTTGGCCCTTCCGGTTCTACTTTGGTTAACTTTTGACACTGAGTATTCCGATGATTTCAGCAGCAGTTCGTGGGACGAAGCAGAAGTCGGCATGTCAGAGGCAGAAGTCAAATCCACAATTGGAGAACCGGTTTCTGTTAATCAATCGACCAGCAAAGAAACAAAGACTCTCAATTACAGCAAGTCTCGCTCAAATAATTCTAACTATGTGCACTATTACATAGTCATTCGAGACGGCAAAGTCTTCGAAAAGAAGAAGGAGATTTTTTGGGATTGAGGGCTTAATAGGGACAGACCCGAATGGCGGTCCGTTAAGCGGCATGTCGTGCTCTCCACTGTGCTCTTGTGATTCTCAGGGACGGGTAATGTTTATGGTCTCGACAGACGGCCCGTGGCTCCAGTCGGCCCGGTCGTTCGGTGCTATCTGGGGACACCATACATATTTCGTTGAGGGTTAGTGCGGTATTAGCAGGCGTTTGTTTGAGGCAGGTATGATGTAGGCCAAAGGAATGGCACACAAGAGTACAAACAGGAGGTATCGGGTCGTTGTCGAAAGCAAGCTGGCCGAGGCAGAGGGACGGCCGGGCTTGTGCGAGAGGCGTTTCTATCTTTTGGCTTTTGGCGTGATCCTGGTTTCGGTTCTGACGCGAACGTTCGATTTTTCACTATCGCCGCTGTCGTATCACGGGCTCTTTATCACCCGACCCTATTACGGCCTGCATGATTGGCACTTTGCCCACCAGGCCTGGGACGCTCGCAGCCACGTCAAGTATGGTCTGGGTTATACCAAAGGATACCGGACTCCAGCGGTGGGCGACCCGCCGGCAGCCAATCCACAGCGCTATGTCAGCAATCCGCCTCTGGATACACTCATCAAGGCCTTCGGCATGATGCTTCTCGGAACCGCCGAATGGCAGATTCGGCTGTTCGACCTGATCCTGTCGGTGCCGATTCTCTTAATGATATTGCTGCTCCTGCGAAAGCTGTATAATGCGCCAACTGCGCTTGTATCGGGATTGCTGCTTGTAGTCCTGCCTATATTTGCTTATTTCTACTTTGAGCCTTTGATATTACTGATGAGCCTGTGGGCGTTGTATCGCTATTTGGCATTGACCGGACGGCTTCAGGATGCGCCCCAGCCGAGAAAGCGGCATTACCTTGAGTTGGCGGTGGCGTTGTTACTGATGATCCAATTAGGCTGGTCCGGCGTATTTCCCGCTTTCGTAATTGGCGCGCATTATGTGATATGCAGTCTAATCCGCAGGCGGATTCAATGGAAGGTACTGACAGTAGTCGCTGTGGCTTCGCTATCAAGCTTAGCACTGAACGGCTACGTCATGCTCACCGGAATGATGGCCAACATGCAAGCCGAAGCCGCGGCAAGGGGCGTTGTAGAACGCAAAGAGGGACAGTTAGAAGCAGCCTGGGGCCTTGTCAAAACACTTGCTTATATCTGGGGACATCATACCTATTTCCAAGACGCCATCCCAGCGATTGATTGTTTGTTATTGACAATTCCGCGTGGCGGGAGGATAATAGGGACAGTCACCCATTTTATTCTTGACATGTGTGGCTCTTATGGCTAATTTGTTGTTATGCCACGATTAGCCAGAGCTGTAGCCGTTGGATTCGCGCATCATATCACACAGCGGGGCAACAACCGCCGGGGCGTGTTCTTTGTGGACGATGACCGGCGCGTGTATCTGGAGTTGTTAAGAGAGCAGGCGGAAAGATACGCGCTGGAGGTGATCGGCTATTGCCTGATGAGCAACCACGTCCATATTGTCGCAATCCCGCACGCCGAGGATTCGCTGGCCAAGGCGGTCGGCAGAACGCACTTTCGTTACGCGCAATACATCAATCGGTTCCATCGCCGCAGCGGGCATTTGTGGCAGGGGCGATTCTATTCCTGCGCTTTGGATGAACGGCATTTCTGGCTGGCGATGAAGTACGTGGAGCTGAATCCGGTTCGCGCGAGGCTCTGCCGGAAGGCGTGGCGGTATGAATGGTCGAGCGCGGCGGCGCACGTGGATGGCGCGGCGGGATCGGAGCTGTTGAACGTGTCGCGCTGGTATGATGAGATCTCGGCGGCGCACTGGCGACGGGAGCTTGCAGAGGGGCTGTCGGATGCCGAGCTCGCACGTGTGCGGTCAAGTACGCACACGGGACGACCATTGGGCGGTGACAGCTTCTTAAGCAAGCTCGAAAAGCGGCTCGGCCGCTGGGTACGGCCGTTGCCCGTGGGCAGACCGAGAAAGAAAAAAGAAGTCAAAAAGCGAAAAGGAACGCCTGTTTAATAGGTGACTGTCCATAGGTTTCACTCAATTCAGGGCCGGCGAACATGATCGACAGACGAAATCTTCTCAGGACCATCGCATGCGTCTTCCTGCTATGTTTCTCTCATCAAACACTGAAGGCACAGCCTGATCGACGACCGAACGTCATACTGATACTGACAGACGACCAGGGATACGGAGATCTGTCCTGCCTTGGAAATCCGATTCTCAAAACCCCGGCGCTGGATCGATTGTACGAGGAGTCCGTGCGTTTTTCCAACATGCATGTGATGCCGTTCTGTACACCAACGCGTGCTTCACTCATGACGGGGCACTGTGCAACCCGCACCGGAGCTTATAGAACCAGTTCAGGCCGAACCATGATGCACACCGATGAAGTCACTATGGCGGAGGTCTTTCGAAAGAACGGTTATGCCACGGGCATGTTCGGCAAATGGCACTTGGGTGATAACTATCCGCACCGCCCGCAAGACCGTGGATTTCAGACCACCTTGTGGCATCGTTGCGGAGGGGTCGGTCAAGCCTCTGACTATTGGGGCAACGACTATTTTGATGATGCCTACGAGTTCAATGGTGAGTTCAAGAAATTCGAAGGATACTGCACGGACATATGGTTTAAAGGAGCACTTGATTTCATCGAGGACAATGCCAGGAAAAAGCAGCCGTTTTTTGCTTACATACCCACCAACGCCCCTCACGGCCCATACCTGGTGCCCGAGAAGTATGCCAAACCCTACAAGCAGGTGGCGACGTGGAATAATGGAATGGCCGCCAATTTCTTTGGAATGATTGCCAATATCGATGAGAATGTTGCGTTGTTGCGCCGGAAGCTGAAGGAATGGGGAATTGAAGACAACACGATTCTTATCTTCATGACCGACAATGGCACGGCCTGTGGCGTCGATATGGGTCTGGACGCCTTGCCGGCCGAAGGAATGGGCTATAACGCCGGGATGCGCGGAAGGAAATCTTCAATCTTCGATGGCGGGCATCGGGTACCCTGCTTCTTCTACTGGCCCGCCGGAGGAATAGTCGGAGGTCGAGATATCCCTCAATTGGCAGCAGGTTATGATGTGCTGCCCACGCTGGTTGAACTCTGTGACTTGGATGATCCACACATTGATTTTGACGGCTGTTCACTCGTTCCTTTGCTGCGTGGTGAAGGTGACTGGCCGCAGCGCGAACTGGTGCTCCAGTTTCAGGGCGGCGCGTACTTCAGATATGTGCCTGAGATGTGGAGTGATTCACTCGTGATGACCGAACGCTGGCGCCTGCTGGGCGGTGAAAGGCTCTTCGACATTGTCAATGATCCGACGCAAAGCAACAATGTGGCAGATCAGCATCCCGGGGTGGTGCAAAAGCTCCGCAAGCGGTATGAGCAGTGGTGGGCTGATGTTTCGCCACGCATAAAAGAACCTGTTCGTATCCACGTGGCTAATCCGGCCGAGAATCCGGTTACACTATGCTCTCAGGATTGGTATATGCCGCAGGGCAACCCACCCTGGAACTTCGGCGAGATAAGACGGTTACCGAAGGTGACAGGCCCATGGATGATTTATGTCGAGAAGTCCGGGAAATACAAGGTGACATTGTGCCAGTGGCCCCTTGAGGCAGCAAAGCCAATTGTTGCCGAAACTGCACGGGTCAAAGTAGCGGGGGTCGAAGAGGACGCTCCCGTAAACGAAGGAGCCATATCCGTAAGTTTCGAAATGGAATTGCCCGCCGGGAATACCACTGTGGAAACCTTTCTGGCAACAAGAGAA
>DATKWR010000083.1:0-7624 GCA_035529475.1 Sedimentisphaerales bacterium
GCCGAGCCGAACAGCACGCGCCCCTTGTAGAATGTCGGAGGCGAATCCACGCGCGCGCCGGCGGTGTAGCTCCAGAGCTTCTTGCCGGAACCAGCATCCAGGACATGTACCGTGTGCGTATCGACGGAAGCGATGAACAGCTTTCCATCCGCCACGACGGGTTGAGTGAGCCGGCCGCCGAGATCGGTTTGCCAATTCTGCTGGAGCTTTGCAGAGACCTTCGTTCCCGCGCGTCCACTTCGAGCGGCGTCGTGGCGATACATGGGCCAATCCGCCGTCCCTCGTCTCTCGTCCCTCGTCTCTCGCACCCCATCGTAGGCTGGTCCTCGCTGGAAGCGTTCGGTATCTGACGGGGTGGGGCGATTATTCTTTGCCGCTGGGGCCAGGGCATTGAATCCGTCCAGCTTGGATTGGTAGTAGCAGGCACAGGCGTTCGACGGCGCATAGACCAGACCATTGCAGGGCATCATGCCGTAGAAGCATCCGCCGCGGACCCAGTGGTGAATCTCCCACTCCTGCGTCCTGGGATTGATGAACTCCGTGCCGATCCACGACGGCATGAGATACTTCTCCGTCGCCTTGCTCGGATAGCATCGCTGGTGCATGACCGCGAAGGGATTGACGTTGGGAGAGAACTCACGCTCGATACCGCCCGTCTGCGGATCGCGGCCGGTGAACATGCCCGTGGACCGAGATATTGCGCTGGCGATGTCACCCGACCAGACCAGTCCGTCGATGACGAAGATGTCCTCGGGACAGAAGTGTCCCGAGGGGTGCAGCTTTGAGGTCCACAATTGCCTGCCGTCTTTGGTCGAGAGGGCAACCTGCACCTGTTGTTTTCCGTTGAAAAGGACTATGTCCTGATACATGACCATCGAGGGGGACCAGCCCGTGGGGATGAGCTTACTGCGCTCGACGGGCGTTCGCCAAAGCTGATTACCCGTAGTCTGTTCGATGCAGACGACGGCTTCTCCGTCGTGATAGACCACGCGGCTTCCGTCGGCGGCCAGCGACATCGGCACGATTCTGCTCTCAACCTTCCAGAGAACTTCGCCGGTCCCGGCGTCCACGGCCATCAGCGCATCAACGGTTTCGTCCCAGCCCCATCGCGCGCTGGCGCGGTTTTGCTCCGCCCAGCAGTGTGCGTCCTCCTGCTTGTAGAGTACCGGCTCGCGGTCGGGGTTGACCACCAGGAATAGCACGCCGTTTACCGAAACAAGCTCTTCGACGGTTCTGGTGCCAGCGTACGTGCGGATCGTCCCGCCCGTTGCGGCGTCGATGGCGCTGAGCGGCTCGTTGATGCCGAGCGTGGTATAGACCTCGTCGCCGACGGCAATCAGCCGCCGGGTCAGTCGCGCCGGGCCGCTCTTGAGCGGGAACAAATGGTTGAACCAGTTTGGCAGCTCGCGTTTCCAGAGCACCGTTCCGTTGAAGGCATCTCGAGCGGTCAGGACGACTTTCGCCGGAAGCTGAATGGAGTCCCTCGGACCGTCGTCCATGATATAGAATATCCGTCCGTTTGCGGAGACCAGCGCGTTGAGGCTCGCGGAGTGTTCGTGACTTCGTGCCCATTTGGGGCTGCCGACCCACTGCATCCGGCGGGGCGGGCCGACCACCGAATCATGCGCCACCGCGTTGCCGGTCGCATCGTGCAGATAATGCGTCCATTCGTCGATCTCCTTCGGACGCGGTTTGACGGTCTTCTGCCACGCGCCGCGCGTCTTGATGCAGGCTGTACCATTGGGGGCCAGGACTCGCATCACTTCGCTCATCGGAATCCTTCCCATGTCTTCAGCCACGATGAGGTTGACGAGATTGTCGATATAGGGAAGCTCGCTGCCTTCCAGCCAGTCCACCGACACCGTGCCATAAAGATTGAGGGACTGGATGAGTTTGCGGGCCTTTTCGATGTTAGCCGCATCTGTGTCCAGGCCGTGTACGATGAAGCTGTCGCTGGCGTGCAGTGCGGCGGTCAAATGCCCATCCCCACAGCCGAGGTGGACAACCAAACCGCCTCTGACGCCCGTGGCCTCCAGGATGCTTCTTGCCTGCTGCTCCACCGGCTGGGCTGCCGCCGGCGGAACAATCAGTAGTACCACCAGAAAACAGACAAACGCGGCGCATAGAGAGCTTCGCTTCTTCATGTGCATTTTCCTTTCCATAAACATCATCGATTGCTAATATATAAGCTGTTGCGTCGGCAGGGTACGTCAATTCGGATTTGCGATGTACCTTTCATATTCAGCACGGGTGTCCACCTGTTCGAGCTGACCGCCCCAGGGACTTTGGCCGTCGAAGTTGGTCGTATTGTAGGCCGGATTGTCAAGTCTTCCTTCGGGGCCTTCGATACCCCATGAATCCGTCTGGTAAACGCGCGAACCTTCATTCTCCGCGACCCAGGTGCCCTGGCCGAGCGTCGTCTGACTCCACATGTGGGCCGTGTAGTCGCGGCTGCGGCTGGCGTCCTGCAAACTACCCAGGTAGCCGTCAAACGCCTGATTGGACTCGGAGATCGATCTTTGCAAATTGCGGTTTAATTGCTGCTGCCGGAACGTGCGGTTCTGCATCTCCTGGCCCATCCACTGCTGGTTGATCTGCATCGTCTTCTCAACTCGCAGGAACAACGGCAGCCATTCGTCGTACTCGTTGTCGGGTGCCCAGCTACCCTGAACAGTGACTTGCCAGACGGGGCTCATGGGCATGGTCGAGCACATAACGCTAAAGATCCCTCGCAGCGTTGCCCCCGTCGGGACATTTTGGAATCGCACGTGCAGCAGGCGTGTATCGACTTGGAGTCCCTGAGCACGCATCTGCTGAACCGCCTGGGCCAGTTCGGGCACCGCCTGCTCGGCGTCGCACTGGCTGATGACCTGCACGTTCCTGCTGGTCTGGCCGGACTCGAGCACGAGACTCAATGCCTGTGGCGGCGGCTGGTACGGTGCGTTGATGACGCCCGGCATCGCCATGTCCATGGGGATGATCGTATGCGATACACCGGCCGTACCGTGCGTGCGGGTCTGTGCATTGTTCACGAGGATGAACTGAACCTTTTGGCCCTCCAGGCTCCAGCCCTGGGGGATCTGCATCGACGCGGATTGATCGGGTAGCGCCGCCTGTTGAAGCGGCACTTGCTTGCCGGCCCTTTGCGAGGCCTGCTTGATCATGGCCGCTGGAGAGAGCACCTGTCCCTGGGGCACGGCGGTCTGGTCAGCGACTTGCCTGCCTCGTTCCTGAACCGCGGCGACGCCTTCCGGGGCAAAAGCGAGATTGGCCGCGATGGTCGTCAGCGTCGGGCGAAGCTCGTTCCACTTGCGCTCGCGGGCAACCAGGATGTAAACGGTTCCGATTCGCTGGGTATAGAAGAAATAGCCGTGCCCGATGCCTTTCTCGCCTTCGTCCGTCAGCGTTATCTCTGCAATCGTGCGGTCCCGCTCGGGTGTGGAGCTGATCTTGGTCACCTTCAAATCGGAGAGTTCCTCGCCCAACGCCGCCAAGCACTTGGCCGACAGCGCCACGGAGTCCTTGATCTGCTCATCCACGGGGAAGTTCATAAAGACAACAGCAGCGTCTTCCTGCGGTTCCATAACATATACGGCGCGCGTCCCTTCGGCGATGTTCTGCTCTTGAACCATCCAGCCTTGCGGTTTGTACAAGACCAATTTGCCGTCCTGTGACTGGTATTTTTCGAGAGGGGGGCCTTGAGGCGCCGGCGCTTGATTCTGCTGCGTTTGGTCAATCGCACCCGGGCCGGGCGGGACCTTCTCGCCGCAGGCAGGGCAGAATTTCGCTCCGGGCGGGAGTTTGGCATTGCACTTTGGGCACGTCGTTGGCGCTGAAGGCGGAGATATCCGGGCTCCACACTGGGGGCAAAACGTCGCGTTTGCACTGACAACGGCGCCGCACTTGGGACAACGCATCTGGGCAGGCGAGTCCGGCCTCGGGGCAGGCGGCTCCTGGTCCGATTTGACGTTTGTGGAAGTCAGCGTAATGGTCATCTCCTGCCCTCCTGCCTGAATCGTCTGGCGGACCAAACCCGTATCGGCAGCGTAGTAGCCGACCGAGACCATCGCCGGCTGGCCGGGCATGGTGGTAAGAGAGGATCGCACCTTGATACATTCGAAATCCCCAGCGGGAGTTTGGACCTGTTCAGTGCCGAGAGACTCATACGTGGTCGTAAAGGCCATGCCAAACTGATTCACCGTCGATGTCCAGGTCTGTCCCTGCTGAAAGGGCAGCTTGATACGCAGCACAGGCGGATCGTATCGAAATTCCTGCCCCTGAGTCTGAGCCATGTAGGCCTTGAGCCCCTGGGCATCAGCGGCCAGATACTCCCGGCTTGTCTGCGCGCCCATCGTCGTCTCGACGATTGAACAGCGGACCCCACCTACGTCGGTGGATTCTTTGACCGTCATCGTCATCTCCGTTCCGTTCGACATGGAATACGACCACTGATTGCCTTCCTTCAATGGGAAGCAATCCCCGGCCGCAGCCGCCGCAGAAGCAAATGAGAGTGAAGTCATCAGTACCGTCAGCATGGCGCGCATAGGATTGCCCTTTCATTTTTTGTACGTTTATTCAGGTGGCTCTCACTTGTGCATACTCCAACGGACATTCCTGAGATACACCCTCGGAAACCCTGATTTACTTCTCTTGACACTTACAGTAATACTGCCTCAAACGTCTTGGGTTGTCAAACACTTTCACCTCATTCTTGCGGCCGGACCGATCATTTCAATACACAGCGCCGCGCCTTCTCCAACGAGCTTCAAAGTGCCTTTTGACAACAAGTCGGCCTAATGGTAGTATCGTCTATGATCTGATAAAATATGCGTTCATCCGCGCCGCCCGCGGCGGGAGCATGGCCACCGGCAGAAGCTGCGTCGAGCACTGTGAGAGAATACTGAAGAAGCTTGGGTAGGCGTTCTTATTGTTGAAAGATGATGGATTCAATCATCACAATTCGCGCTCTTGGCGATAATCTGATTTACTTGTATCCTTACGGCCAGAACTATTCGCTTGTGGTTGACCCGGGTGACGGTTCGGCGGTCTTGCGAATTCTGAAGGAATATGGTCTGAGCCTCAGGACAATTCTCATTACGCATCATCATTACGATCACACCGCCGGCACGGCCGAGCTGAAACGGAAAACCGGGTGCGCCGTTATCGGCGGCGACCTGCGAAGAATACCCGGTATCGACGAAGTTGTCGAAGACGGGCAAATTCTGACCTTCGGCAATAAGACAATACTGGTTCTTGCCACGCCGGGGCATACGCGAACCTCCGTCTGCTATTACGTGCAGCCCGCGGAGGATAGCCCAAACGGCATTCTCTGGACGGGTGACACCATGTTCGTCGGAGGCTGCGGCCGATTGTTGGAATGCGATGCACAATCCATGTGGGAATCGCTGGGCAAATTGGCGTCGTTGCCCGACGAAACGCTCGTTTACTGCGGTCACGACTATACGCTGGAGAACTGCGAATTTGCGTTGACTATTGAGCCTGGCAATGAAGCCATCGAACAGCGTCTTAACGAAATCAGGCAGATCCAAAGCCGGGGCGGGCTCGCGGTTCCTTCCACGATAGCGCAGGAAAAAATGACGAATCCGTTCTTGCGTGCCGGCACCCTGCAGCTCAAGGCCGCTCTCGGGATGGAGCGCGCGCAGGCCGTGGAGGTTTTTGCAGAATTGCGGCGGCGCAAGGACGTCTTTTAGATGAAATTGCATGATTCTCATGCTACTGCGCCATCGTATTGTGTCATCCTGAGCCGTAGGCGAAGGATCTGGGCCGCGAACGTAATGGAACGTTGCTCTCATCCGATAGCCAGATGCTTCACTCCGTTCAGCATGACAATTTTGCGCAAGCAGTGCCTATTTCCGGCTTCGTTTTCGTGCAATTTCATTTGGAACCGGTGCTTCTATTGCGATGCGGAATTGGTTGCGGGGGCGCGGCGCATTTGATAGACTTCGAGGCTGACATTGGAAACCAGTAAGGAGAGTACTATGTTTATCGTTCACGTTTTGGTCCACGTCAAGCCGGATCGGGTCGAAGCCTTCCGGGCGGCCAGTCTCGAAAACGCTCGCAACAGCGTTCGCGAGCCGGGCCTTGCCCGGTTCGATGTTATCCAGCAGCAGGAGGATCCGACGCGTTTTGTGCTGGTCGAGGTCTATCGAACGCCCGACGACCCGGCTAAGCACAAGGAGACGGCGCACTACCGGAAATGGCGCGACGCCGTGGCGGACATGATGGCCGAGCCGCGCACCGCCGTCAAATACGCGAACGTGTTTCCCGACGACCAGGGGTGGGGCTGATTAAGGCAGCGAGACAACGATGAGATTCGAATTTGCAACCGCGACGCGCATCATATTCGGCCCCGCCGTCCTCTCGGAAGTTGTGTCCCTATCCGCCGGGATGGGCAAACGGGCCTTTGTCGTCACCGGCCGGAGCACGCAGCGGGCCGCGCCGCTTCTCGAACGGTTCGCCAAGCAGGGCGTCGAATGCACAACGTTCTGCGTGGCAGGCGAGCCGACAACGACCCTGGCGAAAGAAGCTGTAGAGCTGGCCCGCCGGGCCGCGTGTGATTTCGTCATCAGCATCGGGGGTGGGAGCGTCCTTGATACGGGCAAGGTTGCTGCCGCCATGCTGACCAACACGGGCGAGTTGGAAGATTATCTGGAAGTGGTCGGCGCCGGCAAGCCCCTTGCAGGCCATTCTGCGCCCCACGTTGCGATTCCCACCACGGCGGGCACAGGGGCCGAAGTCACTCGCAACGCCGTCCTGGGGGTGCCAGAGCATCGTGTCAAAGTCAGCATGCGCAGCCCTTTTATGCTGCCCCATCTGGCTCTGGTGGATCCCGAATTGACCTACTCCATGCCGCCGGCTGTTACGGCCAGCACGGGGCTGGATGCGCTGACCCAACTGATCGAGGTCTATGTGTCCAGCGAAGCCAATCCGTTGACGGATGGCATCTGCCGGGAAGGCATCGAACGGGCTGGGCG
Source organism: Sedimentisphaerales bacterium (assembly GCA_035529475.1). GTDB lineage: Bacteria > Planctomycetota > Phycisphaerae > Sedimentisphaerales > Anaerobacaceae. The sequence continues at coordinate 6,996 of DATKWR010000083.1, forward strand.
GTCTCTTGCCCGCGCTTATGAAAATGGCAACGACCGGGCCGCCCGGCAGGACATGGCGCTGGCGAGTCTTCTTAGCGGATTGGGTCTTGCCAATGCCAAGCTGGGGGCCGTCCACGGCTTTTCAGGGCCGTTGGGCGGCATGCTTTCGGCTCCTCACGGAGCCTTGTGCGCTCGGCTCCTGCCTTTTGTCATGGAAGCCAACGTGCAAGCCTTGCGGCGCCGCGGCGTTGAATCGCCGGCATTGATTCGGTACAATGAAGTGGCCCGGCTCTTGACCGGAAAGCCCACGGCGCGAGTGGCCGAAGGCGTGACGTGGGTGCATGGGCTTTGCTCGGCCTTGAAAGTACCTTCCCTGGCCAAGTTCGGATTGAAGGAGCATGATTTCCCCGCCGTCATCGCCAAAGCCAGGAAATCCAGCAGCATGAAGGGCAATCCCGTCGAGCTGGCGGACGACGAATTGCTGGAGATCGTCCGAAGAGCCAACAGGCAAATGGCATGACGTTAAGTGGCAGTTGTAATAAGAGTTCTGCAAAACTTCAGTTGTAATTAAAGATCGGTTGTCACGATGAAAATAGAAGTTCGTTACGGCGACGATATCGTCTCTCTGAATATTCCCGAGGCCAACCTGG
>DATKWR010000084.1:0-5597 GCA_035529475.1 Sedimentisphaerales bacterium
GCCCTGCGGCAGCGCTGGTCGGGATTCAACACCATCCTCATCAACGATCCGGTTCAGCAAATGGATGAGATGAACGTATGTGCTTTTCTGGACCTTATTCGTGGTCTGTCACGACAGCAGCAGTTCATTATCTTCACTTGCAGTCGAGAGTTCTATCTTCTCGCGCTGGACAAGTTGGTCTGCCTTAACAAATCCAAACAAGGAAGCTTCCTGGCGTATCGGCTTGAAGGCATCGCTCCGGCCGAACTCAAGGTACACTGTGACGTACGCTGAGAGAAGTGCCTGCAACTTTCTTCTGGCCCAAGGCTCTTACCTTATCCAATTTTCTCTGGCATGCTCCCCCGAATACGGCCCAAGTAACCGCAGAATGTAAGAAAGACCTGGATTTATCTCCAGGTCCCAATAGCGGGGGATGTCTTCATACCTCCGACCTTGTGTTAAAAAGGGCAAGATCGGCGGCTAATAGTGGGTTAATTTGAGGGCAAAAAGAAAGAGATAACTTCCTGGTTTACGGGAAGTTATCTCTGCAATCCACTAGCGGGGGCATCATATGGGCATCTAGAGATACTTTTTATGTAACATTTTATGTTACATTTTGAAGAAGTGGATTTTTTGTAAGTCTTTACAATGCAGGCACTTACGCTGTTTTTGGGACGAGTTACGTAACATCACATAAAACTCGCTTTATTGCCGTCCTACCAACCTCTGGTACCATTGGGAAAACAACGGGAGCTGAAGATACAGCCGGGCAAAATTTGGCGGTAAAAGCCCAAATGAGTGGCGGATTTGTCGGTATTTTGAACCGCCAAAAGTATGTAAGTCTTTGTGCTTCAAAGCTTTATCTGTTGTCGCCCCTCCATACCCCGACAACCTTTAGTCAGACGGCTGTACAAACATCACTTATGGTCGGATGTAATTTTGGGAATGCCAGAACTGGTTGCACACACAGGAAATGAGGCCCCTCTTGAACACTTTTGTGACACAGCCTGAATACATGGTTCATCCGAATAATGGATAGGTGCATTCGGCGTTTCGCAAGGCCGAGAAAAATCGTTCGGGGCCCCAGAGGCCCAAATTCCCCCCCTGGTTGCCCTAATTTGGCCCTCTGCCCAAACGATTTTTCTCTCCACACAACTCCAAGGCTCTGGTTCATCGAATCCGCCTACGCATTAACCGGATGAACCGAAGATTGCAGAGGTTTGTCAGAAGGTTCTTTATGGTATTCATGCCGTCAAGATAATACAATGAGTTGCATGTGGCAAAATCACGTAAGTCCTTTTACGACAAGGAGGACCGAGTTTTTCGGGTGGACAACCGTTGTTGCATGTCCCGGATTCGCCATCAGGCGGGAAGGGAGTATTACAATGAGCGCAATGAAACTGACCGCCACGAAATCTGATCTGCTTGGCTTCACACTGATCGAACTGCTGGTTGTGATTGCCGTCATTGCGCTGCTCATGGGCATTCTCATGCCGGCTCTCACCAAGGCCAGGAAGATGGGACAGGCGGCTGTCTGCCTGGCCCATCTGCGTCAGTGGGGAACCGTCTTTTTCATGTACACCATGGACAACAACGACAAGTTCTGGACGGAGCACAACGTCTGGCAAACCGGCGTGCCGCAGGGCGGATGGATGCCCTACCTGAGCCGGCTGTATGGTGACGTCGACAAGTTTCGCCTGTGCCCGTCGGCGGACAAGCTCAACGGCCTATACGGCGGCATCGGCACGACATTCGCGCAGTGGGGCCCCGGCCCGATCATGGAACAGCACCAGTTTGGCAGGGATGCGACCAAGAACTACGGCAGCTACGGCACAAACTTGTGGATCAATTCCGTCGATCCCCCATCGACCATGGGCTGGAGAAATCTGCCCGAACGCCAATGGAAAACAACGCAAAACAGGAACACTGCAGAGATCCCCATGGTCAGCGATTGCGTTTGGTTCGGCACCAATCCGATCAGCCCGGGCGACAGTTCCCGCGCCAACAGCGGCGATCCGGCTCCAGCCGAGGACTGGTGGGAGCGCAAGGACCCGATCAATCCGGGCGACTGGAACTGGGACATGGCTCGGGTCACAATTAACAGGCACAGCAGAGGTATCAATATGACGTTTATGGACGGATCCACGCGAAAAGTGATTCTGACGGAGCTCTGGAATTTCAAATGGCATCGCGCATACGTACAACCGGTCCAGCCCGTTGAGATCCCGTGGCTCAATTAGCTTTTGCCGATGAACTGCGATTCGATAAGGCCGTCGATGGGCCATTGATCCGTGAGTTGTGTGTTGATGCATGTTGTTCTTGGAGACGTTGAGTAACGTAAGCTGGGAAAGGAGGTGGAAGTGCAATTGACGATTCGCTGCAGGAGTCAAAGTCGATTCGAGATCTGTTCGATCGACCGAAGAGAAGAGAAGAACCGATGTGAAAACGCTGCCGTCCTGGTGTGTAACCGAAGGCAGCCGTGGTATGTGCTCGTTTTGGAAGGAGGATTATCATGTGCAAGAAACTGATTTGTTTGGTTGTTTTGCTTTCGCTGTTTGCATGGGAGACCAGCGCCTCAGCAGACCTCGTGGGTCGTTGGCCGCTCAATGGAAATCCGACTGATGTGTCGGGAAACAGGCATGACGGTGTTGTTGAGGGCGACGTGATCTATGGCGAAGGCATATTCGGCCTGGCCGCAGATTTCAACGGCAGCAACGCATTGATCAATTGTGGAAACGTCCCTGTGCTCGGGGGCGGCAGTGCGATCAGTATCGCCTTCTGGGTCAAGCCGCGCAACATCGCCCAGAACTGGGCGGGGTTCGTTTCGAAGTGGACGCTGGATAATGCAAACAGGACGTTTTGGCTGGGTCAGCACTCTACGGATGGCTGGCTGCGCTTTAGCATTTACCCGGGCGGCCCTACTGCGGAAACGGCTCTTGATAGTGGTCGGGTCATTCTGAGGAATGAGGAATGGACTCACATTGTCTGTACTTATGATGGGAACATCCAGAGGATTTATGCCGATGGCGCAGAAGTTGTGGCCAGTCCCTCCAGAAATGCCGCAATCACAGATCGTGGGGGGAATCTGCGATTTGGAAAAGTGGCCGCGGCCAACTGGCTTAACGGCCTTATCGATGACGTTCACATCTACAGCCACGCGCTGACTGAAGCCGAGATACAGGCTGTGATAAGGGGTGCAGTCGGCCTGGCCTCTGAGCCAAATCCAACTGATGGGGCGACGGATATACCGAGGGACATAGCTCTTGGCTGGACGCCGGGAGAGTTCGCCGCCACGCATGATGTGTACTTCGGCACGGTCTTCGCGGATGTCAACAACGCCGGCAGAGCCAATCCGCTCGGTGTGCTGGCCAGCCAGGGCCACGTCGCTGCGACGTATGATCCCCCGGGTCGGCTCGATTTCGGCCAGACCTACTATTGGCGGATCGACGAAGTCAATGCGCCGCCGGCCTCCACGATCTTCAAGGGTGATGTGTGGAGCTTTACGGTTGAGCCTCTTGCTTATCAGATCAATGCTGACCGTATCACGGCCACGGCATCCAGTACGAACAGGGCGGATGAAGGGCCGGCCAATACCATCAACGGTTCGGGACTGGATGCTGACGACCTGCACTCGTCGGGAAATCCAGATATGTGGCTGAGCGACATTTCCGGGCCGCAGCCCACCTGGATTCAGTATGAATTCGACAAAGCGTACAAGCTGCATCAGATGTGGGTATGGAACTACAACAGCTCCACGGAGCCTGTGATCGGCTTCGGCGTCAAAGAAGCTACCATTGAGTACTCAACGGGCGGCGCCAACTGGACGGCCTTGGGCGCGACGCACGAGTTTGCCCGGGGTCCGGGCGCAGCCGGTTATGCCACCAATACCACTATCGACCTGGGCGGTGCGGCCGCGAAGTATGTCCGGATCACGGCCAACAGCAACTGGGGAGGCATCCTGGCCCAATATGGTCTCAGCGAAGTGCGATTCTCTTACATCCCGGTCAGCGCCCGAGAGCCCAATCCAGTCTCCGGCGCGACAGGTGTAGCCGTGGATACAACCTTAGGTTGGAGACCGGGGCGCGAGGCGGCCAGGCACAATGTCTATCTAAGCACCGACGAGCAGGCCGTGATAGACGGGACCGCTCCGATGGTGACCGTCACCTCGCCCAGCTATGCCACGTCCCTGAATCTGGCCAGTACGTATTACTGGCGCGTCGACGAGGTCAACGATGTCGAGACGCCCAAGGCCTGGCAAGGAGATATCTGGAGCCTCTCAACGCAGGAATACCTTGTGGTCGACGATTTCGAGTCCTACAACGACATTCCAAGCGGGCAAGAAGGCAGCAACTTGGTCTATGAGACCTGGGCGGACGGATTCGCCAACCCGGCAACCAACGGCTCGACCATCGGTTACACCGAAGCGTTCCAGCCCTCGATGGAGAAGATCGTGATCTTTGACGGCAAACAATCCGTGCCGCTGTTCTACAACACCGCCGCGAGTATTTCGGAGATCAGGGCGAATGTTGCGAATCTCCAGGCTGGCAAGGATTGGAGCAAGTATGGCATCAAGGGCCTGACCCTGCGGTTCTATGGCGATCCCAACAATGTTCCACAGCAGATGTATGCGAAGGTCAACGGCGTCAAGGTGACCTACGGCGGCAATGCCGGGAACTTAACGCTAAAAGGCTGGCAGATGTGGTACATTGACTTGGCCTCGCTCGGGGTGAATCTGAGCAACGTCAGTACGCTGACCATCGGTCTTGAGCGTATCGGTGGAGTCGGCGGCCAGGGAAAGGTCCTGCTGGACGGCATCCGGCTGTATTCGTACGATCGCCAGTTGGTTACGCCGACCATACCGGGGACCACCAATCTGGTCGGGTACTGGACGTTTGACGAGGGAACCGGGACCACAGCGGCCGACAGCTCCGGCAAGAAGAACAATGGCACAATCACCGGCGCCCAGTGGGTCGCAGGGAAAGTCGGCGGGGCCCTCAGCTTCGACGGCGTTGACGACTTCGTCGACCTTGGCAACCCACCCAATCTTCCATCCGGCGCTTCCGCACGCAGCATCTGCGCCTGGGCCATGACCAACACTCTATCGACCGGCTGGAAGGTAGTCGTGGGCTATGGATCCCCTGCTGCTTCGCAGGCTTTTGGTTTTGCGCAAAATGGCGGCGTTCTCAGCGGCTTTGGTTTTGGAAACGACTTGCTGGTGAACAACTTCTGGCAAACAGGGCTGTGGTATCATCTGTGCCTCACTTATGATGGAACCACGGCAACATTGTATGCCGACGGCGTGCAACTGCTTTCCGGGGCAAAGGCCCTGAATCTAGTCCTGAGTCGTGCTCGCATCGGACGACAGGTGAATGATGCTGCCGAGTTCTGGAATGGTCTGATTGATGATGTTCGCCTCTACGACCGTGCCCTTACACAAGAGGAGGTCGCCGGGCTTGCAGGCGTGACGGTGCCCTTTGACAAACCGTTCTGATAGGCACTGAGACGTTTGGGCCTGCATTTCCTCGCGTGCAGGATGGTTGGCGGCTTTTGCCTTGGTCCACCGAGGCAAGGTGAATCATTTCGGGGCCTGTACCGATTTGCTCGGTATGGGCCCTTAT
>DATKWR010000085.1:0-2094 GCA_035529475.1 Sedimentisphaerales bacterium
CTCGTAGAGCGAAATCAGGGCCTCGTAGATGTGCCGATGCTCGATGCGGTAAAAGGCGTCGCGTTCGAGGGTCTCGACGACGTCGCCGATGCACTCGGGCCCGACGATCATCGAGCCAAGAACCGCCGCCTCGGCCGCCAACGACTCGGGCATGGTCCGCAGCGGGGCGATGGCCCCTGCGCCGTTGGTGCTCTCCCGCACCGACCCGGCTGGCTTAGCCGCCTGTGTTCTTACTTTCCCTGCCATAACCTCTTAAGAAAAGGAAACTCGAATATCTAAGTCCTGAATCCTAAACAAACCCAAAATCCTAAGGTTCGAATCTTCCAAACGGACAGCGTCGCCGTCATTATTAGAATTCCGGATTTGCCACGTCGGGCATTCTACCGCCCCCCTGACCGGCCGTCAAACACTTGCTGCAATTATTGCCCAGCGCCCTGCGAACCACCCGGAATAGCCACCCCGACCGGATTCCTGGGTCGGATAGGGCACGGCTGATGGGTAACCTGAGAAACAAAACCAAATCCGAGCGTTACGATGGCTTGGGAGAACCGCGTTGAGTCTTGCCGGCGGCTTTGGTATAATGGTCCGGCAGAAAGGTGGGCAGGCGCCGATGAAGGTGAACGCGCGACGAGGCTTTACGTTGATTGAGCTGTTGGTGGTGATCGCCATCATTGCGCTGCTGATGGGCATTCTGATGCCGGTTCTGCGAAAAACGAAGGAGCAGGGCAAGGACATTGTCTGCCGGAGCAATCTCAAACAGATCGGCCTGGCGGCCAATTTCTACGCGGGCGAATACGACATGTTTATCCCCCGCTCGGCCGAGTGGGGTGGCAAGATCAAGCCCTGGTTTCAGCTTTTCATGCCGTTCCTGGCGCAGAAGGCCGTCAACGACGATTACCGCACCGTCAAGATATTTCGCTGCCCGAGCTATCCGAACAAGGAGCAGACCGTCTGCTTCGTCGTCAACGGCTGGGGCGGCGACGGCATCAGCGGGGGCATGCAGGGGACGCCGACGAAGCTCACGGATTGCCCCCGCCCGGCCACCATTATCTATCTGGCGGATAATGAGAACGGCTCCTGGCGGACCATCCTCAAGAAAGTGACCGACCGGGACGTCACTCGGTGCGATGTCTTTCGTCCGAGTCATCTTCCGGATTCCGAGAGCCATGACATCACGGGGGGCCGTCGCGTCGCGCGGGCCCGGCACAAGAACGGCTGCAACAGCCTCTATCTCGACTGGCACGTCGGCTGGGTGGCCGCCGAGGAGATGACTGTCGATATGTGGAGCTTCGGGCAGTAACGCAGAACCTTGCGCTCGCCAGGGGCGGTCTCTTTCAAGGGTTCTTTGTCAGAATATTCCCGGCAAATCTCGCCCGATAAACAAGCGTTTTTCAGGCCAGGAGCAGCCTTTCTCGAAGAATTCACCAAGAAACCTGCATTTCTTGGTGACACGAGCCGATAGTTTGTATATACTATGCATAGACAATATATGTACAATTGGCGCACAAATGATAAGGTAAGTACTATGGCGAATTCGGCGATGATTCACGCGAGAGTGGATTCCGAAACGAAATCTCAGGCACAGGGCGTTCTGAATGAGCTTGGAATGACGCTCAGTGAGGCGATCTCCCTGTACCTGCGGCAAATTGTGTTTCGCAGAGGGATCCCATTTGAGGTGAAGATTCCTAACGAACTGACGATGCGGACGATCGAGAAGTCTGAGCGAGGCAAGGAATTGCACGAGGCATCGAGCGTTGACGAGATGTTCAAGGAACTGGACAGGTGAAAGTCGTCTGGACATCGCAGTTCAAGAAGGACTACAAACGGGCGGGAAAGCGAGGCTGCCCTCTTGACGAGCTGAAGGGGATCGCGAAGAAATTGGCTGACGGCAAGACGCTCGACGCCAGACACAGAGATCATCCCTTGAAGGGATTTGGCAAGAAGCTCCATAGGGAGTGTCACATCAAGCCGGATTGGCTGCTGATCTACCGTATCGAGGGAGACACGATAGTGTTCATACGAACGGGGGCACATTCCGATCTGTTCAGGTAGCTGCGCCGCACCTCGCTGGTTTGACTACGCTCGCCAGGGGCG
>DATKWR010000086.1:0-7257 GCA_035529475.1 Sedimentisphaerales bacterium
GAAAATAGGACCCCGCGCAGCGATGTGGAAGAAAATTTTTCCGCCAGTGACAACCCTATGGCACTCCGATTGAAAAAAGTTGCCGAAAAAAGCAAAAATCGGCGTTTTTGGGCGGGGTAAAGAGGGGCGCGCATAGGCCACCGGGCCAGCTTCGGTCCGGTCGTGGTTTGGCCACATGGCTTCTTCGGGTGAATTCTGTCAGCGGCGGCCTTCCAGCGAACGCGAACTGATCACATCGCGAGAATCTTGTCGATGCGCTTGGACAGATCCGTCAGGTAAGCCTCGTCGCCGCCCCCCAGCTCGGGCGTAAGGAAGCCCTCGTACCCGACTTCGTCCAGCGCGAGCCTGACCTGTTTCCAGTTGACATCGCCATCAAGTAAATTCGTCCATTGGTAGCCTTTGCGTTTAAAGTCCTTCAGATGAATCTTGACGATGCGTTTGCCCAGCGTGCGGATCCAGTCCTGTGAGTATCCGAAGAGAACGACGTTGCCGACGTCGAAATAGGCCTTGAGCCAGGGGTTCTCGAACTCATCGACGTATCGAGCGAACTCCAACGGACTCAGCAGGAATTTGTTCCATACGTTCTCTACCGCGATGATGACCTGGAGCTCCTCGGCGAGCGGCAGCAGCTTGCGGATATGTTCTTGTGAACGTTTGTAGGCCTGCCCGTACCCCACATTCTCGTTGAGGACCGCAGGAACCAGCAGCACGGTGTCGGCACCGAGCGCCTTGGCGCTTCGCAGTGCCGTCTCCATTCCGGCCAACCCTTTGTCTATCACCTTTGGGTCCGGGTCGGAGAAAGGCGCGCCCCATCCGCCATAGACAATCGAGTGAATAGGAACGCCCGCCTCTTTGGCCTGCTTGCCGAATTGCGTTGCCGCATTGAGGTCCTCCATTGGGGAGCCTTCGATCCCTTCGAAGCGGCACTTTTTTGCCAGCTTGAATTTTTCCACATCGGAAAGGTTCTTCGGCAACATCCCGAATTGCAGCGCCTTGTGTAGTTTGGCACTTGTTTGACTGGCGCGGCTTGGGGCGGCCCGGCCCGGCAAAACGGTCACGGCGGCGGTCGCAGTCACGTACCTCAAGAAGTCGCGGCGTACCATAGCTTCTTCCTTCATGAATCTTTCTCCTAATTGCTCTGTGTGTCTGAAAGTTGTTCCACAGCGTGCCCGGAAAGCCGGCGTCTTAGCACGCTGCCGGCAATATACCAACTTCCCCGAAGAATCCAAATTGAAAAACTCCATTCTGCCATACAAAAAGCGGTCGTTTCGAGCGGGCACGAGGAGCAGGATTAGGGAAATCATGGTCCGAGAATACCCTCTCGTTCTCCGTTTTTTCGGCTTCGGCGATGATGCGGACGTGAGGTGTCACCTGCTTGCGGGGTTAGCCTCGTTTTTATTGGCCCGTCCCATAAAAAGATAAAGTTTTCCGTATTCCTTTGCCGAAAAACAAATGGTGGCGTATTGCAGTCTCAGTGCTGGGAATGCGTTTTTTGAAGCAAAAAGGGCTTTTTTCGGACTACCCACTTTGTGGGCTGGAGAGAAACGATGAGGACCATAGCAGTTGTCAATCAGAAAGGTGGTTGTGGCAAGACAACGGTATCCATAAACCTGGCCAGTGCCCTTGCGGAGGCGGGCCAGAGCGTGCTGCTGGTTGATATGGATCCGCAATCGCACTGCGCGGTCGGGCTTGCTGTGCCCGAAGAACAGATCGAGCAGAGCATCTATGACGTGCTGATCAGCCGCAGCAGGAACGAACCGATGAAGCTCACGGAGATACTCTGGCAGATCAGTGACAGGCTGGAGTTGGCACCGGCCAGTTTAGACTTGTCTGCTTTCGAGCAGCAGATGACGGGCGTTGCGGACCGTGAGTGCTGCCTGAAAGAAGCCCTGAACGGGGTCAAAGACAGTTATGATTGCACGATCATCGACTGCCCTCCGGCGGTGGGTCTGTTGACGTTCAACGCGCTGAGAGCCGCCACGGAGGTGATTGTCCCCGTCGAGACGGGTTACTTCGCCCTCCACGGGCTCAGCAAGCAGCTCGAGACTCTGAGCATTCTCTGCAAGCGATCCGACCAGCAGGTGGACGTCCGAGTCCTGGCCAGTATGTACGATATCCGAACGAAGATGGCCCGGGAGATCCTGGCGGAGCTGCGCAGCCATTTCGGCGACAAAATGTTCAAGACGGTCGTCAGTTTCAATACGAAGATCAAAGAGGCGTCGAGCTTTGGCCAGCCCATCACTGAATACGATCCTGCCAGCAAGGGCCGGAAGGATTTTAGCGCGCTGGCCGAAGAAGTCTTGGGCACGCACGGCAAGCAGCAGCGGCGCGAATTCGTCAACTCCCTGGCGGACCAGCTTGAATCCATCAGTGCCACGGCTGATGAGCTGCTGGAGGCGGCGAAGCCTTCGGTGCAGCCTCTTGAGGCACCGGCGGAGCAATCCGAATTGCATCTGCAAGCAGCTGCGTTGACTCCTGCTGCGGAGCAAGCGGATGAGCACAAAATCGAGACGCCCGAGGATGCCCAACTCGTCGAGGCCCCTGAAAAAAACACGGCGGAAGAGCGCATCGCCGCCAAACTCTCCGACTACTACGGTGTCAGTCAGATCAATGATGTCGTCGTCTTTGTCACTTTGTATCCACGTGCCGAGAGTGTGCAGATCGCCGGCGATTTCAACAATTGGAAGCCGGAAGAGGCTCCGATGCAGAAAATCGGCGACAGCGGCATTTGGCAGACTGAAATGAAACTGCCCGCGGGCCGGTATCGCTACCGGTTGGTCGTGGACGGCCAGTGGCAGCAGGACCCGTATAACGAGCTCACGGAACTGAACCCGTTTGGCGGGTTCAACTCGGTTCTGGAAACAAAGTGAGCCGGGCGGTGCTTGCTGCTACGATTTCATAGATTTCTTCCGCAGTTTTGTCTGCTTGCTCGGACGTAAGTTGGCCGTTGGGGGGCACTTACTGATGGAGCGGAAAAATATTTTTTTTCTTTCCCATCAACGTCCTATAAGATTATAATTTCCGCTACCGGAATAAGGATTGAGGAGTGTGTTTGATTACCCCGACGGTTTGTGGGGTATGGAGGCAAGGCGTGCCGTGTGGTTGAGGACGGATACTCACAGGTACTCACAAGGGATGACGGAAGGTTTGTCGGCGTCACGAGCAAAAGCTTTTCCGCGCTTTCTGCGCAAGTGCAATCACAGCGATCTTCACAAGAGCGGCAGCACCTTATTGTTATCTGCGGAGGAAGAAAGGAGGCGATAAGAGCAGGAATACGACACTAATACCGGAACACCAGGAGGGTGTTTGAAAGGATTTGCTTGAATGAGGAAAAGGAATTTCTGTTAAGGAGAATGATCATGAAAAGGTTAATTGCAGTGTTGGTTCCTGTGTTAGTGGTTGCTGGGGGTGTTTACGCAACCGGCGGTCCGGCTCCTCCCGGACCGGTCCCAGGCACAATCGTCAATGTTGACAACGACATCAGTGCGAATCAGAACCAGGCTCAGACGGTTTCCGTTGACAGCGGCAACTCAACTTCAATATCCGAGGGTGGCGATGCCAGTGCTTCTGCGAAAGGCGGCAGTGCCAAATCCGACTCTCTTTCCGGCGCCAGCATCAGTACGACTTCAAACTACGAGACGCGGACCCCCCCGCTTTCTGTGTTTCCTCCCTACCTGCCGTACTGGAACCACGGCGGATGGGGCACGATCAAGGCGTACTTTCCAAACGGCCCCAATATTGATAATCAGGTGTATGAACAGACATTTGATCCCGACGACCCCGATGACGTGAGAATGCTCAGAGGTGTCCTCGAATCAATAGCACACGACGGGCCGCTGGAACTTGTCGGCGGTATTCTTAATGGTGTAGGCGCCGTCTTCGGAGGGCCCGACAATTACCATCACGGACGCGGCTTTGAAATAGGGAACTCTCTGTTCCGTGACCGCAGACCCAACGGCAAACCTCTGCTGGTCTTTATCGACTCCAACGTCGATACGGATATTCTTCGGCAAGCGGGCTACGCCTACGTTGGAAAAGTGAGCCTGGAAGGCAAAGTCGAGCGCAGTTGGGATCAGGTGTATGATGCCGCGGTGGCGGAGGCCTTGCCGTGGGACGTTGACATATTGCTTGTCGCCGGCGGCATGCGCGGCGTCACGGTCGGCTCGAACCTTTCCTTCCCTGGAGCTGCGGGCGGCTACAGCCAGGCCAACTACTCGGTTTCTCTGTTTGGTGCGGCCTCCAGCGGCATTACGGAAGGCAAAGGAAGAGCCCTTGTAAGCGCTGCAGGCTATAGATTCTGGCCGGCGGCCGTCAAAAAAAGGCAGATCCCTCAGTCGTTCTACAATCGGATCCAGGCAAGTTGCGTGCTAACGCCGCAGATCCGGCAAGAAAGTACCCAGCCCATGAAGCACGTGCAGTCTCCGCAACCCGGGCAATCCATTCCGCCGGCAGAGACGGTTCTTGTGCCCGGACAAAAGAAGGATTGTTGGGGCGTGGAAGTCAGCCGCGAACTGATGAGTATGGCCGGCTTCTGAGCAAATAAGAAAGGTTGTCTGTCGTGCCGTAATTGCCAATACGCGGTCGGCACTCACAGTCAAACATCAAGCATACAAGAAAAAGGAGTTTTAACCATGCTTAGAAAATTCATACTTTCTCTAACTGTAACCCTCCTGCTGTCCTCGGGTGCTCTTGCTTCCGTCGGCCAGACGCAGGGTTTTTCGATTGGCGCGTTCAACGACGTCGCCAGTAGCGGATGTGTAGGTTCGGCGGAAGGCCGAAACATGGTCACGGTCGGCCATGCCCAAAAGCTGTACGATGCTTCGCACGGTATAACCCTCCGTCAGGAAGAAAAAGCCGCATTGACGCAGAGTGCAAAGGTTGTCGGTTCCCGCGGCAAAGATGTCGTTGGGCAAAAGGCCTCCGTTGAGGGCGTGCAAAGTCAGTATGCCCGCGCGGGCCGTTGGGGCACTCGGACCGACGGGCAAGCGCTCAGCGCCAGTCTTGAGACGCTGACGACTCACAAGGGAGCCGTCGGCCGGGTCGTGAGCGAACAAAGTATGGTCGGGTCCCAAAGCCAGAGGCAGACCACGCCAAGCGGATCCAGTGAAGCGAATCAGTTTGTCCGGGTGGAACAGTTTACCGGAATCTGGGGCGGCTCCTATTCCAACGTGAAGGTGAACAACGGCGTGGACGTTTCGCTAAGCCAGAGCAATTTCGTTAGCGGTCAGCATTGACCAGTACCAGCGGCAGCGAACCCGACGACAGAATAGCTCTCGCGGAAAGTGGAACTCTTGCGAGAAACAATTGGGAGCATTCTTTGGGGGGAGAAAGGAGGCTGCCTATAGATAACGTTCTCATGTTTCTATGAACAATGCTCCGGAGGTTTGGCTGGCCGGCGGTCGCTTTGTTGCCCGGCGGCCGACAATTCTGGGCCGGCCGAATCTCCGGAGTCAAGAAACGACCTTCTTCAATAGTTTAGTTTCGGGAGCTCTAAGGTCTGCCTCCCGCTTCAAGGAGCGCACGAGCTTTAAGGCTCCGTTTTTTTTCCATGGCTGAGTCCATTGCCCTATTGCCGATGGCGAACAGGCCATAAGCACAAAATTCAAAGCATGACCACTTCTGACTGACGCAAAAGATCAACCCGGTCAAATATTTTCTATACCCAAATGCCTTGTCCCGGTGTGTAATAGGGTGAAGAGTGAACATTCTTCTGGCAAGCGTGCACGATGATAGAGGACAAGCGGTTGATACCGGGATTCAAACAGGGCCGTCCGGAGGCCTTGCGGCAGATCTATGACAAGTACAAAGTCGGGATGCTGCGGTACGCCGTGACGCTGGTCGGCAATTCGCATACGGCCGAGGACATCGTTCACGATGTGTTCGTCCGCTTCGCTCAGTCGGCCGGCCGCATCGGGCTGACCGGCAGCCTCAAGGGTTACCTGATCACGAGTGTGCTCAACGGTGTTCGCAATCACCTGCGTGACGGCAGCCGGCGAGGGGGAACAACGCTCGACAAGGCGGACCTGCTCCCCTGTTCGCAAAAAGGGCCTCAGCAGTGGGCGATCCTCAGCGAAGAATTGATGCGGCTGAGTGAGGCCCTGCAGCAGTTGCCGTACGAGCAGCGTGAGGTGATCTGCTCTCACATGGAAATGGATCTGACATTTGCGCAGATAGCAGTGCTGCAGAAGGCATCAGTGAATACGGTCAAAGGCCGATACCGGTATGGAATTGAGAAGTTGAGGTCAGTGCTAAACGGCAAGGTAAACGAATGAGTTCCGCGGACGATATTCGACGATTGTTCGAGAAAGCCGATCTGAGCATCCAGCCGGATGCGGACGAGCGGGTCTTTGAGGACGTGCTCCAGGCTCGGCGGAAAACCAAAGAGAATTCAGGACTCACATGGAGTCGATGGAGAATGACTATGAGAAATCCAATCACGAAACTTGCTGCCGCCGCGGTCATTGCAGTCGCGGGGATAGCGGGCATTGTCATGTGGACGGGCACGGGATCGGGCATCGCCCTGGCCGACGTGCTGGCCCAGGTCCAGCAGATCACCGCCTACATGTACCAGATGACCATGACTGTCAGCGGCACCGAACCCACCGGCCGGTCCATGAATCAGAACGTGGAAGGCAACATCCTGATCGCACAGGACTATGGCATGAAGTCAAGCATGGACATGATCGATCCTAACAGCGGAAAGACCACGCGCCACGAGCAGTACATGCTGCCCCGGGAGAAGGCCATGATCATGATCATGCCCAGCGAGAAGACGTATATGCGCATAGACCTCGATGACACACTGCTCGAGAAGATTCGCCAGCAAAACTACGACCCCAGCAGCATGCTCAAGCACATCCTGGACTGCAAATACAAGAGTCTGGGCCGGTCCACGGTGGACGGAGTGGAAGTCGAAGGGTTCCAGACGACCGATCCAAACTACCTGGCTGGGATGCTGGGCCAAGTGGATGTGAAGATCTGGGTGGATGTGAAGACGCAGCTTCCGGTGCGGTCGGATATAAACATTCAACTGGAGAACATGCAGATGCAGGGCGTGGTCCACAACTTCCAGTGGGACGTCCCTGTAGATGCAGCCCAGTTCGAGCCGGTCATCCCAGATGACTACAAGACCCTGCCGGGCGGTCCCGTGAAGATGCCGGCCATGAACGAAGAAAGCGCTACCGCGGGCCTGAAGCTGTTCGCCGACCTGAGCGGCCGATACCCGGAGAAACTCGATCTCATGAGCCTCATGTCACA
>DATKWR010000087.1:0-5332 GCA_035529475.1 Sedimentisphaerales bacterium
ATGTAGTAGCCGGTGCCGTAGAAGGTCCGCGTGTACGCGATCCGAAGCGAATCCTCAAACGGCAGAGGCACCCACATCAGATCAGCGCCTTTGGTCGTTGACCAGGTCCAGACCAGCGGATTGGGAAAAAGCTCTTCAGGAATGAAGGCGGTTGTCTGGAGGTTCTTTTTGGCGTTGACCGGATCGGCGGTGGCGGTTTCCTTGGCGATGAAATCCTCGCTGTCCACCTCGTAGTGCCAGGGGCTGCCGTGCCAGTGATTGGTGCGCTTGAAGTACAGAACACCCGGTCCCTTCACGTCGAGCGCAACGTTGAATTCGTCGGACTCCTGATAGAGAAAGTGACTGGCATCGGCGGTGCGATTGTTTCCCTCGCGGTCGTATGTGCTGCGCATGTAGGCGCGGATTCCGATTCGATGGTAGGGCACTTTCTCCCACATGCGGTAAGCATCCAGACCTATTGGAACAACGGGAGGCTCGCCAGATTGCTTCGGCGCTGAACCCGCGCAACAGGCAGCATGCGGCACCCAATCTGCGATAAGAGAAACCGACAGCAGCGCGAACAAAAGGGTTCTGACTCTCATATTCGCAGGCGTCACTTGTCGTAGCGAAGATCGCCCCCGGTGATTCGCCGTAACTGTCCGAATTGCGCCGGCCGCTTGAATTCGGGCACTTCGGCAAGCATCTTCTCATAGATGGCCGTGAGGCGTTTGACGACATCGGGATTCTGCTTGCTGACGTCGTGCTGTTCGGCGGGGTCGGCTTCGATGTCGAACAGCATCATATTCCTCGGTCCGTCGCCGCCGATCACGCCCGGATAAGCGCTTGGCCGGGCCTGCTCGTACGGAGCGATAATCGTAACACCGTCCGGCCCCCGCGGATCCACCCAGTTCTCGTTGCGCTGCGGCTCTGGGCCGGGCGAGCGAACGTGAAGCCTCCATCTGCTGCTGCGCAGGGTCACCAGGTTCGGGCCCTGCATCCCAAAAATGGCTTCGTGGGGGCTCTCGGCGTCGCGGGACGTTAGCAACGGCCAGATATCTTTGCCGTCAATCACGCGGTCCGTCGGAACATCAATACCGAGGGCTTTGAGAACGGTGGGTAAGACGTCAATCGTGCCGGCCACCGAATCGTTGACGACGCCGGAGGGAATTCTCCCCGGCCAGCGGGCAATCATGGGCACGCGAAGGCCGCCCTCCCACGTTTTGCTTTTCATCCCGCGAAGCCCTCCGGTACTGCCGCCATACCACGGTCCGTTGTCCGAGGTGAAAATCACGAAGGTATCATTGTCAATCCCCAACTGCCTGAGTTTTTCAAATACTCGGCCAATCGAAAAGTCCAACTCACGAATGACATCGGCGTAGAGGTCGTCGGGCGTATCCGGCGTGTAGAAATCCTCCGAAGCCGCCAGCGGCTTATGCGGCATCGCGTGGGGCAAATAAAGGAAAAACGGACGCTTGGCACCGGCGCTGCGCTCGATGAAATCGAGCGCCCTGTCTGTGTAGCGTTTGGTCAACGTAGCCTGTAGGACAGGGTATTCGACGACCTTCTCGTTTTCCACCAGTTGCACCGGGCGCATGTCATTGGAGTACAGGATTCCATAGTATTCGTCAAAGCCCTGGCGCCGGGGCAGGTACTCGGGCGTGTGCCCCAGATGCCATTTGCCGATGCACATGCTGGAGTAACCGGCGCTCTTGAGCGCCTCGGCGATGGTAATTTCCGAGTGGGCCAGAGCGACCTCGTTGATGCCCGCATCGGGCGCGGGATTATGCACGACACCGTTTCGGAAGGGATACCGGCCGGTGAGAATCGTGGCCCGCGACGGCGCGCAGTACGGCGTCGGCACATAGAAGCTGGTCAGTTTGGCGCCCTCGGCGGCCATGCGGTCGAGATGCGGCGTCTCGCAGGGCGACTCTTTCAAACCGAAACCGCGGATGTCGCCATAGCCCAGGTCATCCGCAAAGATGAGAATGAAATTCGGGGGGTTCGTAGTGACGCCGTGAGGCGTTTGTTTCGATGCCCTGACGGGCACACTACAAACAGGCAACAGCACCGCCGCCAAGCTCCCGCCCATGAGTTTCAAGAAGTCACGCCGGCTCGAATTCTCATCCACGATCATGTGGCCCGAATTTTTACGCAGGTTGAGTTCAGTCATCCATGAATCTTTTCAATATTGCGGCGGTATGCATGGCGATAAGCATCAGGTAATCCAGGTCGCTGAGCGTGTAGTGCTCGTGGATCATGGCGTTGTCCGCGTAGAGCACGCCGAAACAGCCGGTCTGACGCATGATCGCCGCGACCATTGCCGAGCGTATTCTTTCCTTGGCCTCCATCTGGGCCGAGACGCGAGGCAGGACAAAGAACTGGCCCTTCTCCACCGCCTGGGTGATCTTGTCACTGAGCTGCAGTTCGCCCAGTTGAACCGCCGAGCCGTCGCGCCGCTTGCCCGCGTGACAGATCATCGGGCCGGAAGGTTGCTTTCGCAGCGCAGCCCACACGTGGTACGCGTTGAATTGCTCTAATGTCACATCCAACAGAGTCAACAGGAGCTCGTCGATGGTCCCGGCGTCGAAGATTCTCTCGCTCGCCTTCGAGAAATCGGTGAGCCTGTGGGCGGCCAGTCTCATCGCCGGCGCGTGCTGGGCGTCGGGCCTTCTGACCACCGTTTCGTGCTTGGGCGTCGCCAGCGCGGCCTCGAGCTGAAGCGTATCCTCAGGATAGGTCGGCATCTCCTCCCGGGCTTGTTCTTCGAACATGATCTCGATGAGAAAGTCGGTAATGCGAAGGCAATCGCCGTGCTTGACTTCGGCTTGATCGACGGCCTTGTTGTTCAGATACGTTTTGTTCGACGAACCCAGGTCTTCCACCGTCCAGCGTCCATCGTCCGCGCTGTGGATGATCGCATGCTGTCTTGAGACTGCCTTGTCAGGCAGGAAGACGTGGCTGTTCGCCCCTCTGCCGATGGACACCGGTCCCTGTGCGAATTGAAACTCTTTCGTAGGGCCGTCTTTCTGTTTCACGACAATGCGCATAGTTCTTCTCCGTGCTTTCTGGACTCCTGTTTGTCTGAGGGACTATTATACAGAATCTCGCGGGCAATGTCAAGCCTAATTGTTATCGGACGGCGATTGGAAACGCCGAAAAACCAGCAAATGGGGCCTCAGCGTTGAAAAAAGCGGGATTACGACGTCAAATCCTAAACATTAAATCCTAAACAAATTCAAATCACAAAAAATTCAAAAATCGCGTTGATTCGGGGGCCCGCGAAGGCTGCACGTTTTGGTCATTCGGCGATTTTGAATTTCGATATTGTTTCGGATTTAGAATTTAGTGTTTCGTACTTTCCGGGCCTTTCAGTTCCGGTGACGGTAATGATCCAGGATGACGGCGACGACGATGACACAGCCCGTGATGAGGCGTTTGGTTGATTCCTGCGCACCGATGTGTGCCAGGCCGGTCCCCAGGCCGGCAATGATAAGTACGCCGGAGAATGAGCTGACCACCTACCCACGGCCGCACTCCCATCAATCAAATCGAACTCGGCAAGAGCTAATTGTCAGACGATTCTTGCTGCAATAATCAAGCCTAAACCTATTGCATAGAACATGAACATTAGAGCGAGCAGCTTATTCGTACCCGCCGAGGCCGATTTGAACTCCTTCCAGATAAAGACGCCCCAGAGCGCAGCTACCATTGTTGCTCCCTGACCGAGGCCGTAGGAAATCGCCGGCCCGGCCGTGCCCGCCGCCACGTTGTTCACCGACATTCCTATGCCCCAGATGACTCCTCCAACAATGCCTATTATATGGAGCCGGACGTTGCCTTTGCTGAAGTAGTCGCCAATAGGAACCGGCTCGCCGACGAAAGGCTTGGCCATCACGATAGTATTCCATATAAAACTGGAGAGAAAGACGCCCAGTGAGAAGATAAAGACCGCAGCGTACGGTCCCATCTTGCCGGCTTCAGGATTCACAAAGTCGCTGGCCACGCCCCGCTGCACCAAATAGTAGAACAGGCCCATCAATACACCGGCAACGACTGATATGATAATTCCTTTGGCCGTTGTCTTCTGTTCCTCGCCGGCTAACTTCTTGTATGCAAGAGCGTCGATGACAATGGCTACGGCGATACCGGCGACACCGACAAACAGCAGGATCGGATTTCCCTGGGGTTTCAGGATGTAGTTGATGATTACACCTTCCACGAGGGCAATGCCGATACCGATCGGAAAGGCCACCGACATACCGGCGATATCGATAGCAGCTACCAGGAGGATATTGGCCAGGTTGAACACCACGCCTCCCAGAAAGGCAAATCCCAAAGCTGCGCCGGTCGCCTGTTTCAAGTCTGCCAGGAATCCCCTGCCGATTGAGCCCATGCTCCCCATAGTCAAGGCCGCAATCAACGACAGCAGAACAACACCGATACAGTAGTCCCAATAAAACAGTTGGAACTTCCACTCCTTGCTCGCCAGCTTCTGGGTATTAGCCCATGATCCCCAGCAGAGCATGGTTACAACGCACATCATCACCGCCAAGGGGTAAGATTGGATAATTACCATTCTGAAATCTCCTTTTCTCAAAGACTGTAATGTTATGTGAGCTTGAATACTACTCACCTGTTCATAAAGCTCTTTACCTCCTGGAGCGTAGGCATCGAGGATTGTGCTCCCATCTTGGTAACAGACAAGGCCGCTACATAATTGGCGAACAAGGCAGCATCCAAAAGCGCCTTGTTCTCAGCTATGCCAACTGCCAGGCTGCCGGTAAAAGCGTCACCTGCCGCCGTACTGTCAACTGCGTCCACCTTGTGGGCTGAAACATATCTGGTTTCTTCGTTATCAGCCAACAGAAAGCCCTTGCACCCTAAGGTTAGAATAACGGCCTTCACGTTGCGTTCCAACAGATTCTTGGACGCTGCACGCGCGGATTCTTCATCTGTCACCTCTATTCCGGTGAGAATCTGCGCTTCGGTTTCATTGGGCGTCAGCACGTCTACCAGCCTTAGCAACTCCGGACCAAGCTCTCTTGCCGGTGCCGGGTCCAGGACAAAAGGCACCTTTAGGTCGTTTGCCATTTTGGCCGCAAATTCTATCGTCTCCAACGGCACCTCCAATTGGGCGACCACTGCACCGCACGATGCAATGTCTGATTCTGCCCTTTTAACGTCCGCCGGAAGTAACGTCTGATTTGCCCCGGGGGCCACGACAATCAAGTTGTTGCCCTCGTCGTCAACCATAATCAAAGCCACTCCTGAAGGAGCTTCACTGGTTTGGATAACATGCTTTGTGTTGACTGTTTCTTTCTTAAAGTTGTCAAGCGACTGCTCTGCAAATACA
>DATKWR010000088.1:0-3309 GCA_035529475.1 Sedimentisphaerales bacterium
TCATCCATACCGCATCTTCTCTTCTGTTGAAGTAGCCGTTATTATCGTCCGTGTAAAGCTTGAATAGCAGACCCCATTCTTTGAGTCTTGCCTGACAGGCGATCGCCTGGGCCTGGCCCTTGACGCGCTGCAGAGCGGGCATCAGGATCGCCATCAACAGCGCAATAATCGCGATCACGACCAACAACTCGATCAGGGTGAACCCTCTTCTCTCACTCATACTACTGCTACTACTCCAAAAACGACAAAACCGCCCTTGCGGCTTAATTCTGAACTTTTGCACAACTCTTCTTGCTTTTTAGCCATTTTATCATCTCATGGGGTGTGATTCAAGTGATAAATCGGAGGTTCTCTTCCTGCGAGAAGGTCCTTCACCCGGCTTTCTCTTGCAACATTTGGGCCAGCAGCTCGACCAACTCCCCGGGATCGACCTCTTTCTCACCCCCGTCCACAAAGGTTATGATGTACCTGCCGTCGGGCAGCCTTTGCTGCATAAGCACGGCCCGGCTGTCTTTCGTATCGATTGCGTCGCCGTACCATTTCACGTACTCGCCCCGGTGCAGCATGTATTCGTACTTGGACCTGACGGCGGAGATGTCCTCCCGGCCCCAGTATTTAACCAGCAGTACGCTGTCCTGGACGAGACCGCGAACCGACGAATCCCGCCCGCCAAGCAAATTCAATAACAGGATCATCGCAATGATGATCGCTGCCGCCGCCACGGATTTGCTCAACCTCAAGTCGATGATAATATTTACGGTATCCCAGCGGATTTTGTGCCGGGACAGCCTGTGTGGGATGTGCTGCTTGATTTCCTCGCCCAGGCCCGGCCGGACCGGATCGGGCAATCGCCGGCCCAATTCAGTCAGCAGTTCATGGACTTTTCTATCTTCCATCGCAGTTCCCTGTTCGTTTTCTTGGTCTCCGGACCCAATATCGCCGGCCCGGCCGTTTCTACGTAACGCT
Organism: Sedimentisphaerales bacterium; assembly: GCA_035529475.1. Lineage (GTDB taxonomy): Bacteria > Planctomycetota > Phycisphaerae > Sedimentisphaerales > Anaerobacaceae. The sequence continues at coordinate 967 of DATKWR010000088.1, forward strand.
CTTCTTCAGTGTTCTCAGCGCCCGGTTCAATCTGCTCTTAAAAGTCCCTTGTCTAATGCCTGCGATCTCGGCGGCCTCGGCAATCGTCAACTGCTGCATGTAGTGCAAAACAATCGTTTCTCTCAGTTTGACCGGCAGCTTTGCCACGGCGTCTCCGACCTGCTCCAACTGCTCCAGATACCCGGCTTTCTCAGGCATGGCGTCGCTTCCGCCCGGCCGATCAATCTGCTCGATGCCGACCACTTCCTTGTGCTTGTGCCGGCGCCAGCACAACCTCGAAACATTGGCGGCGATGCGATACAGCCAGCCCTTGAGGGCGTTGTCGTCCTTCAACTGCCCTATATGGTGCCAGGCACTGAAAAAGACGTCCTGGGTCAGGTCTTCGCTGGCATGCCGGTCGTGGCCGAGCCTTCGCATAAACAGGTAAATCTGTTCGTAGTACGCATCCACAAGCTCGGCGGCTGCGGCCCGGTCGCCGGCCCTGAGTCGAGCGGAAAGCGGATCCCGCCCCTGTATTGCAGAGGCCCCACTGCCGCCAACATCCCGCTGCTCACTTATAGGATACGTCAGGCCGGGTTTCTGTTCTGCCAATTTCGCCTTTTCGTCCATTATTTTTCCTTATCAGGCGAGCAACAGTGTATCGCCAATCCGATTCTGCGGCAACAGCAAATAAAGTGTTGATATGCCGGGCGTGTTTTGAAATAATAAACCGCCCAATGGATAGAAGAATGAAAAGACTACTTATTGGGGTCGGGTTCGTTTTGTGCCTTGGCCGCTTCGCGAAGGCGGATCCTTCGGCTGCGCTCAGGACAGGTCTTGCCGAGCAGGTTGACGCGATTATCGGCGAGTCTCTGGCCAAGAGGGTCCAGTTTTCCATTCATATCGTGCAGGCGCCGTCGGGCAAAACGCTCTATGACCACGATGCCAGAGAGCTGATGATACCGGCCTCGAACATGAAGATCATCACCAGCGCCGCCGCTCTGAAATACCTGGGGCCTGACTACGAGTTCAAAACCAGGGTCGGGCTTCTTGGCAATGCGCTGGTGGTTATCGGAAGCGGCGACCCGCTGCTGGGCGATGAGAAAACGGACGCCAGGTACGGCCGGGGGCCCGGCTGGATATTCAAAGACATCGCAAACGCGCTGAAGGCCAAAGGCATCGGAACGATCGAAGATATCATTGTCGATAGCAGTGTATTTGACAACGAGCCCGTCCACCCGAACTGGCCGGCGAACGACCTCAACAAGTGGTACGCCTGTGAAGTGAGCGGCCTGAATTTTAACGACAATTGTGTGAGAATCAGCGTCAAGAATACCGACGGCAAAATCGCTATTTTTCTCGATCCGCCGACTTCATTTATCGCCTTGATCAACAAGGTCGAGGCAATATCCAAAGGCAGCGGTGCCGTGGGGACCTATCGCAACCGTCAGCCAAACCATCTGACCGTTTTCGGCAAGTGCAGGGACGCGGTCGGGCCGTTCGACGTGGCGATTGAGAGGCCGGCGGCGTTTTTCGGCTATCTGCTCTTCGAGCATCTGGCCAAAGCGGATATTGTCGTCAAGGGCCAGCTTGTCGAAAAGGCAATGGACGATTACGGCGGGTTCCGGCCCCTGGTTCAATACAGCACGCCGCTGGCCGACTGCCTGGCGCGGTGCAACAAGAACAGCCTGGGCCTGGTCGCCGAATCGCTGCTCAAGAAGATCGCCGCCCAAAGCAATCCGGATGGCAAGAACGGCAGTTGGGAAAAGGGACGGGAGCTGGTCTCCATGTATCTGGCCCAGCTCGGCCTGGACAAAAGCCAATACTACATAGACGACGGCAGCGGCCTGAGCCGGCAGAACGAGCTGACCGCGTACACCGTAACGACCGTCTTTTTGGACATTCACCGAGGCCCAAACTGGCCGCTCTACCGGGATTCGCTTGCGGTAGGGGGTCAGGATGGAACAATCGAGCAGTACTTCAAGCAGGAGCAGTACCGGGACAGGATCCGGGGCAAGACGGGCTACGTCAGCGGCGTCAGATCCTTCTCCGGCGTATGCAGCACGGCCGAGGGCGACGTTGTTTTTTCCATCCTCTGCAATAACACCAACGGTGAAACCCGCACCGTCATCAATGGTATCGCCAAGGCGATTATCGACGACGCCGACAGCCGCAATGTGATAGAAAACCAGGATTAGCGTTTTCTGTGGTCGTTCGGGATGTAGTCAGCCGGCCAGTTTGACGCCGTGGTTGAGGACCCATGCGGCGAAGCTGGCGCTGTGGTGGCGCTGGAGTGACTCGGCGGGAAAGAAGTGCAGTTCGACCTCATCGCCGGCCTCGCTCTGCACCTGCGCGGCGATGCGG
>DATKWR010000089.1:0-2854 GCA_035529475.1 Sedimentisphaerales bacterium
TAAGCGTCGGATAAATATCCAGCATGGTCACGGGTCTGGAGCATCGCTGCCCGGCTCCCGTCACGCCGGGCGCGACGACCATCAGGACGTTGTGCGTAGCCTCTTCCCACAACGAGAATTTGCGCCAATGGAGCTTCTCGCCGAGGTGCCAGCCATGATCGCTCCAAAGGATAACGATTGTGTTATCCGCGTAGGCGCTGCTATCCAGCGCGTCGATGACGCGCCCGACGCAAGTGTCCGTGAAGCTGATGCTTGCAAGGTAGCCCTGCACGGCCTTTCGCCACTGGTTATATTCGATCACCTTCGCATGGTCGCCCTCGGGCCTGGCCATTTTTCGGCCTATCGGGGGGACGTCGTCAAGATCGTTTTCATTGACGTTGGGCAGCGTGATTTTATCGGGCGGATACATGTCGAAGTACTTGGTCGGCACGTACCAGGGCAGGTGCGGCCGGAAGAAACCGCACCCGATGAAAAACGGCTTGTCATGCTTTTTCTGCAATTGCTGTTTCGCCCAGGCGGCCACCTGCCTGTCGCCCATTTCTTCGTCCGGAACGTCCACGGGGCCCCAGTCGAAATGAGCCGTGTTCGGGATACCGTTCGCGGGGCGGTTCGCCGGCTCGGGGTCGTCGGGTTTGTTCTTTTGCTGCGATGGGAAATAGTCCTGCCAGGAAGGCGGGTCGGGAAAACTGCCGTGGTAGATCTTGCCGCCGCCGACGGCGCTATAGCCGTGGGCCATGAAGTGCTGCGGAATCGTGACGGCGTCTTTCAGCACGGGCGATTTTCGCCACGGGTCGGGATTGTGATAAACCCCCGACGTCGAGGGCAATATCCCCGTCATGAGGCTGGCCCGCGAGGGGTTGCAGGCCGGCGCCGAGCAGTGCGCGTTGGTAAAGAGCACGCCGCGGGCCGCGAGCCGGTCAAGGTTAGGCGTCTTGACGTCCGGATGCCCGCCCAGGCAGCCGATCCAGTCGTTCAAATCATCAATCGCCATAAAAAGCACATTCGGCCTTTTTACCGCCGAGCTCGCCGAGAAGGCCAGGCGCGGCGCCGCAAACATCGCCGCTCCGGCGGCCGTCAGCTTCAGAAAATCCCGCCGATTCACTAAGCCCAAAGTCTGACTCATCCGTTTCACTCCCTAAATTTTCCCGTTTCTTTCGGAAGTTGCCCTTTCGCATCACAGGAAGTTGTGCGTAGAGACACACAACACAAGTACGAAAGAGAGTTAAGAGCGTACCACGCATCACACGGACTGTCAAGTTTCAGTGGCAGATGATTTATCCTGGGACATTCTCATCAACTGCTCTTCGATGTTAGCCAACCTGGCCTGAATCTGGTGCATTGTCAATGTTCTCGACCTGACATAAAGCGAGATGGTCAGAACAAGAGCTATCAAAAGCATCGCTCGAAGTACTAATACTGCAACGTTAATCCACATGGTATTCACGTACAACACATCGCTTTCAATGCCCTTTATGTTGCATTCAACAATGCCTGCGACCATGAAGAATATCATCACGAGGAGCCAGCAGACTATGACGACCCATTTAAGCCGTTTAACGTGAGTCGCATCTCTCCTGACAATTTCCTGCGCCAACGTTACACCTGCCTCAAGTGTCTTGCTATGGTCCTTATCCATTTGTTTGAGCAGTTCTTTTCTTAAATCATTCTCTTTAGCCATTATGATTTCTCCACTTCGTTTTTGAGTGCAAGCTTTGCATAATAAATTCGTGATTTGACCGTGCCCAGGTTGCAATTCAGAACCTCGGACATCTGCTGATACGACATTTGCTCCAGGAAACGCAACATGAGCACTTCCTTGTGTTCGGGTCGCAGCTCCTTCAGGCACCTATGGACTTTTTCCGCATCGTCCGGAGAAAAAACTTCATCGTCAGCGTAGTCTGCAACTGCAGTGCTCTCATCGAGTTCGGACGGCTTCCTTTTTGTCCTGAGCTGCTGATATACCTTGTTGCGCGCGATGCGGTAGAGCCAAGCTGGAAGCGCTTCGGGCTTTTTGAGACTGCATATCCGCCTGATAACGGTCAACCACGTATCCTGAAGAATATCCTCCGCCATTTCAGCGTTTCCCGACAAACGATTGACGAAGTAACGCAGTGGCGCCTCGTATCGCTCAATAAGCTCCGCCAAGGCATCCTTATCACCAATCTGGCAACGAAGTACCAGTATCTGTTCTATTAGCCGGTCACTCGATTTCATCCGTTGGCCTCAATGTATGAAGATGCGCCGTGAGTCGATAAGTTCAAGAGATTACCAATTTTGCCGGTTCTCATCCAAGAAACTTGCTATTTCCCGCACGGTGGAAGTAAACCCTGTCGTATGGCGCGCCAAATGGGGGCTGTCGTGAGCCCGGGCAATAAAAGACTTGCCGGGAAAGGGAATTGCTGTTAGATTCTGGACTCCGTTTTTGGCGTATAAACGTACTGTAAACCTTTGATAATGGGAAGTCTGTAATGAGTGTACCTTCAAAGAACCCTGGTTTGTCGGAACTTGACGAGCTTTGTATTCAAACGATTCGATTGTTGACTGTGGACGCCGTTCAGAAGGCCAATTCGGGCCATCCGGGGATGCCGATGGGCATGGCGCCGGCGGCTTACGTGCTCTGGACAAAGCACATGAAATACAACCCGGCGAATCCTCGCTGGCACAACAGAGACCGCTTCGTGCTTTCGGCGGGGCATGGCAGCACATTGTTGTACTCGCTGCTGCACCTGACCGGTTATTGTTTGAGCCTGGATGAGTTGAAGAGCTTCCGGCAGTGGGGCAGCAAGGCCGCCGGCCATCCGGAATACGACCCCGATTGCGGCATCGAGGTCACGACCGGCCCGCTGGGCCAGGG
>DATKWR010000090.1:0-10002 GCA_035529475.1 Sedimentisphaerales bacterium
GAGTATTTTGAGGTTCTTAAAGATTACGACGAAGAACTGCAAGGTTTGACGGAAAAAATCTGGCACGATGAGTATTTAAGCGTATAATAGAGTCAGGGCCGATTGTGCGGCCTTTGAAACAAGAACCTCTTTTGGCAGAACGTGCGGGAACGATTCCCGGCGTTTGCTCTGGAGGGTTTTTTGGCGATGAGTTTGAATAGCTATAGTTCGTTGTGCGACGATTTTTATTTCGATATGCACGTCAACACCGAGTTGGATCTGCCAACCGAGCGTGATACCGTGCTGTCCTTTTTCGAGCGGATACGAAAGCAGTTTCCTTCGATGGGCTGCTTCTACCGTCGCAACAGCAACGAGTATTACCTGGAAGAAGACCGCAACCGCGGGCAGTACCGGTGGGTCAGTCTCGAAACGGACCGCATCGGCTCCGGCGTGGTCAACCCCTCGGATGTTGAGATGGGAAGTTGCCAGCACCGGCTGATTCTCGAACTGGCGCCTTATATGCTCAGCGTCAGCCCGCTGGACATCGATTCGCTCGACGTTACGTTCGCCATGGATTTCGATTACGCGGGCAGTCACGATGAAGTCATCGCCGAGGCCCTGTTCGGACAGAGCGCCTTCGGCAGCCTTCTGGAGTGGCCCGGGGCCAGGCCCATCGGCTTCTCGCCCGCCGTGGTCGTGGCGCTGGCCGACGATGACAGTATGCAGGGACGAATCACCGTCGAGTCAAAGACGAGCGTCTATGAGCCGGGCAAGAAAGGCCAGGAAGACGATGAGGCGATCACTCTGGCACTGACGGTTCGCCGGTATCCGAAAGCCGATGAAAACTTCGACCCGCTGAAGTCGTTTGAAATTCAATGCCGGCTGGCGCAGGAATTGATGGCCGAGAAGATCGTCCCCGGCTTCGTTCAGCCCCTGACGGAAACCATCGCGCAAAAACGACTCACATAGGTTTGACCGGGGATGTGAAAATGCCCGTCGAGGCGCCTGTAAGCAAATTCAGAAAGACGAACCTTAAAATCTATATCGCCGTCTGCATTGCGTTTGTGATCTGGTGTGTTTATGACGCCCACTTCAACGAGACGTTCAGAGAAAAATACACGGACGCCGACGGCAACCCTGCGGGCTGGCTGGTGATCAATCAGAAGGCGCCGCCGTATCTTGCCGGCGTAGCGCTGCTGCTGGCCGGGCATCTTTTTGCCATAAGAAACAAGAAAATCGTCGCGGACGAAAATGAGCTCGTCATCAGCGACAAAGAAAAAGTCCGTTATGAGGCCATACAAACGATAGACAAAACCTACTTCGAGAAAAGGGGCTTTTTCATTATCACCTACAGGAACGAGAGCGGCAAAGATGTCCGTCGGGCCTTGAGCGAGAGGAAATACGACAACCTCGGCGCCGTTCTGGACCACCTGGTGGCGAAAATCAGTTGAACGGGCTCAAGCCGGGAGCCGGACTCTTGCAGAATGAAGCCTTCTGCAAAATGCCAATCAGACAGACTTTGAAAAGGAATGCGTGCCCATGAACTATTGTGTCGTCGGATTGCAGTGGGGTGACGAAGGCAAGGGCAAGATCGTCGATATCCTTGCCGAACACAGTGACATCGTCGTGCGATACAGCGGCGGGGCCAATGCCGGCCACACGGTTATCGTCGGAGACACCCGATTCGCGTTGCACCTGCTGCCCAGCGGCTCGGTCCGGCCACAGACCACGTGCGTGATCGCAAACGGCGTCGTGGTTGACCCGGAAGTCCTGGCGACCGAAATCGAGACCCTGGCCCAAAAAGGCATTTTCCTCGACGGACGGTTTCTCATCAGCGAAAACGCCCACATCGTCCTCGATTATCACAAGAGGGAGGACCAACTGCGCGAAGAATCGCTCGGCAGGAACAAGCTGGGCACGACGGTGCGGGGCATCGGCCCTTGTTACGCCGACAAGGTCGGCAGGAGTCATGCCCTCCGCATGGGCGATCTGAGGGACCTTCAAGACTTCAAAGCCAGGCTCCAAACAATCGTCGAGTATAAGAACAAAATCTTCGCGGCCCTTTACGACGCCGAACCCATGAGTGCCGAGGCCATCTTCGAGAAGTGCAGATCCTACGCGGCGAAGTTCGTCCCCTACGTAACGGACACCACCGAATTTCTCCACCAATCCATGGCGCAGGGCAAATCCCTGCTCTTCGAGGGGGCCCAGGGCTCGCTGCTGGACCTGGACCACGGCACGTTCCCGTTTGTGACCAGCTCGAACTCCTGCTCGCTCGGTATGCCGGCCGGCTCCGGGGTGCCCGCCCAACGGGTCGATCAATTCATCGGCGTGATCAAGGCCTACACGACGAGGGTCGGCGCCGGCCCCTTCCCCGCCGAGCAGGACAACGAAGTAGGCCAATACATCCGCGACAAGGGCCATGAGTACGGCACGACAACCGGGCGCCCCCGCCGATGCGGCTGGTTCGACGCCGTGCCGGTGGCCTACAGCGCAACCATTGGCGCCATCGATTCGGTCGCCCTGATGCACCTCGATACGCTCGGCGGCCTCAAAGAATTGAAGATCTGCAGGGCCTATGAAATCGACGGGACGGAGCACACCTTCTTCCCGGCCAATATCGCCAGGCTCGCCCAGGCCCGCAGCGTGTACGAGACCCTCCCGGGCTGGGACGAGGACATAAGCGAGGTCACGACCTTCGAGGACCTGCCCGAAAACGCCCGGGATTATGTGCATCGGGTTGAGGAGCTCATCGGTAAACCGATCACCATCGTGGGCGTCGGACCCAAACGGAGCCAGACCATATTCAGACAGTAGCGTCCGGCCAACAACGGACAGAAGGAAATGCCAGACGCCATCCAGTATGAAGAGCTTTGAAGAAAAACTTAAGATTACCGCAGCAAGCCTTGGGCTTATGCCCGAACAGATGCCTCACCATATCGCGATCATTATGGACGGCAACGGTCGCTGGGCACGGCAGAGATCGCTGCCACGTGTCGAGGGGCACCGCCAGGGCGCACGAATCATTGAGAGCATTGCTCTGCATTGTGTCGATTTAGGCATCGAATCTCTTACTTTGTATTCCTTCAGTATAGAGAACTGGAAGAGACCTCAGGGTGAAATCAATGCCCTTATGCATATCCACTCCGAGCACCTTGTCAGCATCAGACCCACACTGATGGACAACAACGTGAAGCTGCTTCACCTGGGCCGGGTAGCCGGACTTCCCGAGTCCGTGCGAAACGACCTCACATGCACGATGGAAATGACCTCGGCCAATACCGGCATGAAGCTTGCGCTGGCGTTGAACTACGGGGGCAGAGCGGAGATTGTGGATGCAACCCGTAAGATTGCGCAGGAGTACAAGAAGGGGGAGCTTCGCCTCGACGATATCGATGAACAGTGCATCAGCGACCATCTATACGGAACCGGGCTTGCCGATCCCGATCTCCTGATACGCACAGCAGGCGAGATGAGAATCAGCAACTTCCTGCTCTGGCAGATCTCATACAGCGAGTTTTACGTTACGAAAACACTATGGCCAAGTTTCAGGAAAGCATCCGTGGAGAAAGCCATCATGGCCTACGCAAAACGGACCCGACGTTTTGGCACGATCGAGGCCGGCTCGTAGCCGACAAAACGCGAACGCAGGAGCGTCAATCGCATCCCTGCAAAACGAAAACGTCCGAGTGAATTGAACGATGCTCAAACACAGGCTGTTTTTCGGAACATTGATGACGCTGCTGTTCACGGCCATCGTTATTTTTGACGGCTGGCTCGACGGCTCTCTGACACGCTCGACCGCCGACGACAAGCCGGTGCAGGGAACGGTCCTGTGCATCCTGATCGCCCTGCTGGTGATTCCCTCCCAGATCGAACTATCCAAACTCGCGGCGACCAGGAACCTGAAGGTTTTCCTGCCCGTCTCGATCACCGGCTCGATTCTGCTGGCGACGTGGCGGTTTTGGCAGCAGATCGCAGGTTTCCGGCCGGAAATCTACCTGCTTTTCATCTCGGTTTTCGTCCTCTCAGCCCTGCTGCTGTATCAGTACGCAAGACATGGAACATCGGGCGTTCTGGCCAATTGCGGCGTAAATTGTTTTTCGATGTGGTATCTGGGCCTTCTGAGCAGCTTTTGTCTGGCGATGCGGATCGAGTTTGGACTCTGGCCCATGCTGATGTTCGTTTTTGTCATAAAGTCTTCTGACATAGGAGCTTATGCCATCGGCACACTGTATGGAAAGCGCAGATTTTCGCCGAAAATCAGCCCGGCAAAAAGCTGGGAGGGCATGGGCGGCGCTTGTGCCGCGGCGGTGATCGTCGCTGTTGGCTTTGCCGTCGGTTGTGGTATAATGCCGTGGTACATGGCCGTCGGTTTCGGCCTGTGTTTTGCTTTCTTGGGGCAGATGGGTGACTTGGCCGAGTCCATGATGAAGCGAGACGCCGAACGCAAAGACTCGGCCAACAAAGTTCCGGGCTTCGGCGGCGTGCTGGACATCATTGATTCGATTCTGATCGCCGCGCCGTTGGCCTACTTGTTCTTTATGTGGAACTCATAATAGAGGAAAGGCTTCTGCAAAATTGGAGTTGGGCATATATAGAGGACAGCGTTGGACGTTACCGTACAACTGAATTCGACCGACAACCAGCTCGAACTTTTCGGCCCGGCCGACGGCTACCTTCGTCTGCTGAAGCAATCGCTCGGCGTCAAAATCGCCGCCCGCCACGATAAGCTGGTCATCACCGGCAAACAGAAGGACGCGAGCAAGGCCGCCGAAGTTATCGGCAAGATGCAGCAGCAGCTTCTCCAGCAAGGCTCCCTCACTTCCGCCGACGTAGCCGCCTTTATCCGGCACCGGGACCAGGACAGGACGCTCGACGCCGACAAGGCGCTGACCGTTTTCGCGCACAAAAAGCTCATCGAACCATCCACCGGGGGGCAGTCGAAATATCTCGAGACGATGCTGGCCAATGACCTGACCTTCTGCATCGGGCCGGCGGGAACCGGCAAGACGTATCTGGCCGTGGCCGTGGCGGTTTCCATGCTCAAGAAACGGCAAATCCGCAGAATCGTCCTTGCCCGTCCGGCCGTCGAGGCCGGCGAGAAACTCGGCTTTCTGCCCGGCGACTTGCAGGCCAAGGTCAATCCCTATCTGCGCCCTCTGTTCGACGCCCTCGAAGACATGATGGAATTTGCGCAGATGAGAAAGTTCATGGAGCTGGACATTATCGAGATCATCCCGCTGGCCTTTATGCGAGGCCGAACGCTGAACGAAGCCGTCATCATCTGTGACGAAGCTCAAAACACTTCGGCGCTGCAGATGCTTATGGTTTTGACAAGGCTGGGGCACGGCTCGAAGATGATCATCACCGGCGATATCACCCAGATCGACCTGCCCGTCGGCCAGAAGAGCGGAATGATCGAAGCCATCGAAACGTTGCGGCGAATCAAGGGCATAGGCTGCGTGGAGCTGGCGCAGAAGGACATCGTGCGGCATCGGCTGGTCCAGAGCATTGTGCAGGCCTATAAGAAGAAAGCCAAAGCCAATTAGCCGGCAATACGTACGGGAATCGTAAATGGGACTGTGGAAGAAAATAAGCCCGCGGCGAAGTCAGGTCCGCAGGAATATATCGGCCGATCGCTTCTCACAGATAAGCAGGTTCGCCAACACGGATGTCCTGGTCTCCATCCTGATCTGGCTGCTTTTTGTCGTCCTCTGCACGCTTGTGCTGTCATTGCCCAAACCCAATTCATTGGTACTGATGCCCACGGGGGTCATCGTGGTTTTGGTTTCCCTGGCCGGGTTCCTGTATATCCACCAGTACCAAAAGAGAATAAGGAGAAATCACGCCAGGGCCCTGGTGCTGGTTAGCCTGTTTGTCCTGATGCTGGCCGCCACACGACTCGGCGTCCTATCGACAGAGCACACGTTCCTGGCGACCGGAACCGCCATCACCACCGCCATTATCCTGACCATCGCCTATGACCAGCGGTTCGCCTTAGGCATGAGCACGTTCTACTGCCTGCTTGCCTCGTTGGCGGTGGGGGCGATGCCGTCGGATGAGCCTCAACTGACGAATATCAACCTGTTCCTGACGATGAGCGCCGGGGCCGTAACCTGTTGCTTCTGCCTGAAAGAAATCCGCACAAGAATCAAGCTGCTCCAGGTCAGCATGCTGGCGACGGTGGTCGTATTCACGATGGCGGGATCCCTGGACTCTTTGGCGCAGAAGAGCTACCAGTCGCAGCAGATTCTCAGAGACGCCGCTCTTCACGCGGGTATCACCCTCGTTGTGGGCGTCCTCATCCAGGGCCTGCTGCCTTTGATTGAGAGAATCTTCCGCATCGCCACGAGCATGACGCTACTCGACTATAGCGATGCGAACCAGCGATTGCTCAAGCGACTGCACATGGAAGCACCCGGCACGTTCAGCCACAGTCTGTTGATCGGCTCAATTGCCGAAGCGGCGGCCGGGGCTATCGGACGCAACGGCCTTCTGTGCCGGGTCGGCGCTTACTACCACGATATCGGGAAGATCAACAAGGCGGGCTATTTTGTCGAAAACGAGCTGGGCTCGGCCAGCCGGCATGAGAAGCTCTCGCCTACCATGAGTCATCTGATTATCGTCGGCCACGTCAAGGACGGAATAGAAATGGCCAAGGAATACGGCCTGCCCAGCGTGCTTCGGCAGTTTATCGAAGCCCACCACGGCACAACGCTTATCGAACCGTTCTATAACGAAGCCAAGAAGCTCAAGGCCAGAGGCTCAAAGGGAAAGGCTGCCGAACTCCCCTCCGAGAGTGAATTCAGGTATCCCGGCCCGAAACCACGGACCAAAGAAGCCGCCATCGTCATGCTGGCCGACACGGTGGAAGGGGCCGTCAGGAGCCTCTCGGAGGTGACACCGACGAAAATCGAGGCCGTCGTGCACAACATGGCCATGAAACGCCTTCAGGACGGGCAGTTCGACGAGTGCGATCTATCCTTGCGGGAGCTCAGCCAAATCGAGGCAAGCATATCCAAGACGCTCGCGGCTCACTATCACGGCCGAATCGCCTATCCGCAACCGCCCGACATGCCTGCGACAAAACCGTCCCGGGCCAAGCAGCCCGCCCACGAAAGCGATTGACCGACAAGCAACAATGACTTCTCCCAAGAAAGACCCAGCTATCGCCATTCAAATGAGAAGAAATTTCAGAGACGTGGATGTCTCTGCGCCCAGGCTCAGGAAACTCGTCACGACCGTCTGCAGGCGTTTTGGGGGGCGACAGAGCCTTGAAGCGACGTATGAGATCAGCATCGCAATAGTCGATGATGCCGAAATCACGAAACTGAATGCCCGGTTCCTCGGCCGCAGTGCCACGACGGATTGTCTGAGTTTCGATTTGTCCGACGCAAAGACGCCGCAGGCCGACGCTTTGAATTCGAGAACGCTGGAACTGATCGTCAACGGAGAAATGGCCGTCAGGCAGGCCGCTTTGAGAGGGCATTCAGGCCAGGCGGAGCTGGCGCTCTACATCACGCATGGCCTGCTGCACAACTTCGGATTCGACGATTGCACCCCGGGCCGGGCCCGCAAGATGCACGAGGCCGAGGACAAGATTTTGCAGGAACTCGGCTACGGTTTGGTATATAATAGCGATACAAACGCACTGGAGCATTAGCCCTTGCGAGGGGCGGCTCTCGTGCACGAAAAGCACTGAAAGGGTACCAGAAAGTGGGCTGCGCTGGTTGGGCGGTATTGCTGATTTGCCTTTTTGCCGGCGGTACATTGTTCTTTTCGGTCAATGCCGTCGCTCTGCGAACGTTTTCTCACGGAAAGCTCCAGGAAGCATTCAGGGCCATCGGGAAAGAGCAGGACGCCAAAGACCTCAGCGAGCGCCTGGTCGAGAATGAAGACGAGCTGATTTTGACGTGCGCTCTGTACCGGCTCATCTTCAACACGCTCATCTTGCTGATATTGGTCGCCCTCTTCACTCACCCCGCCCCATCGGAGCAGGGGGCAAGCCCCGTTCTTGGCTATGTGCTCACCTGTGTCATCGGCCTGGCGATATTTTCCGTATTCAGCCTGGCTGTCCCCCACGCCTGGGCCAAGTACGCCGGTGAAAAGGTCCTGAGTCGGACGTACAAGGTGCTTTCGTTCGCCGCGGTGACGGCCTCGCCCGTGCTGTCTGTCTTCAGATTGTATGACGGCTTCATCCGGCGGCTGGCCGGCATCACGAAAACGACGCCGGAAGAACAGCACGAAGAAAAGCAGGAAGAGTTCCTGACCGACCTCGCGCAGCAAAGAACCGAAGGCGTGCTCGATGAGGAAGAGCAGGAGATGATCGAGAACGTCCTGGAGCTCCGCAGCAGCACCGCCGACGAAATCATGACTCCCCGCACCGACATCGTCGCCGTGGAAGTCCGTTCGGGTTTGCCCAAAGTCATAGAAACCATAACGATCGGAGGTCACACCCGCGTTCCGGTCTATGAAGACAACATAGACAACATCATCGGCATGGTGTATGCCAAGGATTTACTGGCCGAGATCGGCAAGGAGCAGGCGGAATTCCGGCTGCGCGACAAGATGAGGCAGGCCTATTTTGTCCCCGAGACAAAACCGCTGCGCGTTTTGCTTCACGAGTTTCAAAATAAGAAACTGCACATCGCCGTCGTGCTGGACGAATATGGCGGCACCGCGGGCATCGTCACCCTCGAGGATATCCTCGAAGAGCTCGTCGGCGAGATCGCCGATGAGTACGAAGAGATCGAGCCCGAACCTATAAAGAAGGTCGATCGAAACACGATCGAGGCCGACGCCAGGACGTCCATCGATGACGTGAACGACGAATTTGACGTGAATCTGCCCGAAGATGAGGATTACGAGACCCTCGGCGGTTTTGTCTTCTCCCGCCTGGGCTACATTCCGAAAACGAATGAAAGCTTCGATTACGAGAACCTGAAGTTCACCATCGCCTCCGCCGAGGCCCGAAGAATCAAGCGCATCAGGATCCAGAAAGGCGAAAATGAGAAGTAATTAAAGTGAACGAAAGTGACTAAAGTGAGCTAAAGTGACCAACGTTGCCGCGAAGCTGTCATTCCTTCGGCAAGCTCAGGACGGCACCTGAGCGAAGCGATGAATCTCTCTTTCGTTGGCCAGATCTGTGTCACCCAGCGCCGCATCGACGGACTTCGGCTGCTCCTCAGGATGACACGTAGGTGTCACTTTAGGCATTTTAGGCACTTTCAACTTTAGGCACTTTTTGCAACCATGCTGACGAAGGACCTGGCCATCTGCATACGCGCCGTCGATTATTCCGAAACGTCCCAGGTCGTCACGTTCTTCACGCGGGAGACGGGCAAAATCGGTGCGATTGCCAAAGGCTCGAAACGGCCCAAGTCCGCGTTCGGCGGGCCCATCGAAATATTCTCTCACGGAAGAATCGTTTTTTCCGATTCGAGCAGAGAGAAACTTGCAACGCTGACGGAATTCGAGCCGGCCCATGGGGAACCGGGGTTGGCCGGCCTGCAAAACGACCTTTTTGCGCTCAACTGCTGTTACTTCGCCGCCGAGCTTCTGAACCACCTGACCGATGACTATGACCCGCATCCGGAGCTTTTCGACAGCTTCCTCCAGTTCTTGCAGGATGTCCAGGAAAATAACAATAAGCCACGGATACTGGCATTATCGATCCTTTTCCAGTTGGGATTACTCAAAGAAGTCGGCCTCCAGCCGATTCTGGATCACTGTGTAAACTGCAAAACAAGATATGAGCGACGAGCAGAGCCTGCCCCGAGCGGAGTCGAGGGGAGCGACGAGATTTACTTCAGCAGCCTGGCCAACGGCCTTGTTTGCAGAGACTGCGAGCCGGCCTTCCCCGACAAGATCAAACTAAGCAGAAACGCCGCAGCGTGTTTGACCAGCCTGAAGCAGATTCCCGACGCAGCGGAAAAAACGCTCAGGGAAGTCGAGAAAATTTTAGTCCGCCATTTCACCGAACTGCTCGGCCGACCGCCCAAAATGGCAAAGCACGTCCTC
>DATKWR010000091.1:0-3252 GCA_035529475.1 Sedimentisphaerales bacterium
CTCTGGCATGTTGCCCATGCTCGTTCGGCCAATGGATGGAAATCTCTGGCGTAACGTTCAGGCAGGAGTCGACGGAACTGGCGGGACCGAAGATCATCATCGAATACGATGTAAACGATCCAAACCTCTCAGGAACATCGCCGGCGTACGTCTTCGTACGCTACAGCCGGGATTCCGGAAAGACCTGGCGGCTGGTTCCGATGGATTGCCTCCAGGGCAACGGCTTTGATATTGTTGAAAGGCCGGGGCATAAGCAGATCATCTGGTGGGGGACAGAGCAGACCAGCTTCGCCGACGTCAACCAGGTAAAGGTGCATGTGCGCGGCATTCCCATGGCGCGAGTCCCGGCAGGCAAGTTCTTCATGAAGAGTCTGCCGGGCGGGGGACGGGACGATTCAAAAGAGATCACGCCCGAGCCCGATCTTGGCCTTTTCTATATGGCCAGGTGCGAAACCACCGTTTCCATGTATGCGGAATACCTGAACGAGGTTGGCGGCGGGGCCGGCTGGAATCCGCGGATGGCGAACATCGACCGGTGCGGTATCGTTCAGAACGATGACCATACGTACAGCGTCGAAGCGGGCCGGGGCGAATACCCGATTACATACGTATCATGGTACGATGCGACAAATTTCCTGCAGTGGTGCGGGTTGAGATTGCCGACCGAAGCCGAATGGGAAAAGGCCCTTCGAGGCGGCATCCATCTCGACGGTGACGAAACGAAAAAGAAGCCCAACCCGAAGCCCGAACGGCGCTATCCCTGGGGCGATGAATCGCCGAACGAGGGCGGTGTCTTCCGATGCAACTACGACGGCGAGGAAGACGGATTGGCTTACACGGCGCCGGTGGGAAGCTTCAGCAAATTCGCCAGTCCCTATGGAGTCTGTGATTTGGCGGGCAACGTGGCTGAATGGACGCTGGACTGGTATTCGACTTCATATCACGCCGGTCTGGACGGCTTTCGAATGGTGCGGGGCGGCTCGTGGATGGCGGTTCCGGCGGCCTGCGACGCCATCACCGGGGCCACGCAGTTGCCGCTCAAGGAAAGCAGCATCATGGGTTTCCGAGGCGTAAGAGGACCCCGGCCTCTCCATTGAATCTCAAGTATCAAACAAGGAATATCCAATGATCAAGTGCAAGAAATGCGTCCCAGCAGTAATTCTTGTTTGCGTCATAACTACACTCGCTCCTGCCGCTTCTTCCGTCAGAGTCTGGGAAGAACCGCTGACCCTTCCGACCTACAGGCTCGAGGCGCCGGACTCCAATCCAATGTTCTACACGCACGAATCGTACCAAGGGGCTGAGAAGAGAATCTATCCCTATCCCTTCCAGGACAGAGTGACTAACATCCGTGAGGAGCGAACGTACAAAGCCCTGTACCTTGAGAACGATTACATTCGACTTTCGATTTTGCCCGAGATCGGCGGCCGGTTATTTTCCGCCCTCGACAAAACCAACAATTACGAGATTTTCTATCATCAGCACGTCATCAAGCCGGCCCTGATCGGCATGCTCGGCGCCTGGACTTCGGGCGGGATCGAATGGTGCGTGTTCCATCATCACAGAAACACGACGTTCATGCCGGTGGACTACGCGCTGGCTGAAAATCCTGACGGCAGCAAGACGATTTGGTTCGGTGAGACCGAACGCCGGCATCGGATGAAATGGCTCATCGGCGTCACTCTGTATCCGGAGAAATCTTATATTGAAGCCACGGTCAAGATTTTCAATCGCACGGCGGTCCCGCATTCGATCCTGTATTGGGCGAACGTCGCCGTCCATGCGAACGACGATTATCAGGTGATTTTCCCGCCGAGCGTTCAGTTCGCCACGTATCATTCGAAGAACGATTTCACCCATTGGCCCATTTCGGATGAAATGTATCGCGGCGTCAATTACAGAGGCGTGAACCTGAGCTGGTGGAAGAACCATCCCGAGCCCGTATCGTTCTTTGCCTGGAACCTCCAGGAAGATTTCTCGGGCGGCTACGACCACGGCCGAGGCGCCGGCGTCGTGCACGTGGGCAATCATCACGTCGTTTGCGGCGCGAAGCTCTGGGAGTGGAGCCCGGGCCCGCGCGGCCGGATGTGGGACAGAATCCTGACCGACGAAGACGGACCCTACGCCGAACTGATGGTGGGGGCCTGGTCCGACAATCAACCCGACTATAGCTGGATCAAACCCTACGAGGTCAAAACCTTCAAACAGCACTGGTATCCCGTTCGTGACATCGGCGGTTTCAAAAACGCGAACCTGAACGCCGCCGTCAATCTGGAGCTCAACGCCGAGGGACAGGCAGTGCTCGGCTTCTGCACCACGGCGCAGTATTCAGACGCGAAAGTGCTTCTGACTGCCGGCGAGAAAGTGATCCTTGAAAAGACGATCGACATCGGGCCAGGCGCGTCTTTCACACAGAAGCTGAAAGTTCCCCCCGGCACGAAGAAGACGGACCTGACGGCCTCTTTGCTTTCATCTTCAAGGGAGACTCTGATTTCCTATCGGCCCATTGAGAGACAATACGACCCAAGACTGCCCGATGTTGTGAAGGCTCCGCCTGCGCCACAGGACATCAAGACCGTCGAGGAACTGTATCTTACGGGCCTGCGCCTCGAACAGATTCACAACCCCCGCGTGGACCCTTACGCTTACTACGAAGAGGCCCTGCGAAGAGATCCGGGTGACTCCCGAACCAATACGATCCTCGGCATCGACTACTACAAGCGAGCCATGTTCGAGCAGGCTGAACAGAAGCTGCGAAAAGCCATCGAGCGAATTTCCGCCGAATACACCCGGCCGGGAAACACCGAGGCCTACTATCACCTGGGCCTTGCGCTCAGGGCCCAGGGCAAATTCGACGAGGCCCGCGATGTCTTTCACAGGGCCGCGTGGGACTACGCTTTCCACAGCCCGGCTTATTACCAGTTGGCCGAGCTTTCATGCAGAAAAGCAGACTACGCGTCGGCACTGGAGCAGATTGACGCTTCGCTGGCCACGAACGCGCTGAACACCAAAGCGCTTAATGTCAAGGCGGTCATTCTGCGCAAACTCGGCAAGATCAACGAGGCCCAACAGACTGCATCGAGCGTTTTGGCCGCCGACCCGCTCGATTTCCTGGCGAGAAATGAGTTGTATCTTGCTCAGAAGGCTTCGGGGTCGAAGGGCCAGGCAAAGCGAGTTCTGGCGGACTTGGAGCAGAAGATGGGGGGCCGAGTCGAGTCGTATATCGAGCTGGCGAGCGACTATGCCAACTGC
>DATKWR010000092.1:0-5001 GCA_035529475.1 Sedimentisphaerales bacterium
GATTGGGGTTGCAGAGCACCTCCCATACAGAACAAGGCGGCGCTTTTACATAGATGTGGTCGTACAGTCTCATTGCCTTGCGGCTCTTATGGCGTCAGCGAGGTTTAGGGTGCCTTCGTAGAGGCTTCGGCCGATGATGGCGGCTTCGGGGTTGAATTCGGCTAATTTCCTGATGTCTTCGATGCTGTTGACGCCGCCGGAAGCGATGACGGGGACATCGACCGCCTCGACGAGCGCTTTTGTTCTCTCGAAGTTTGGCCCCGTCATCATGCCGTCTTTGGTGATGTCGGTATAGATGATGGCTGCCAGAGGCAGTTTCGCGGCTTCGGCGGCGAACTCAAGCACCGTTTGAGGGCTTTCCTGCGTCCAGCCGTGCGTGGCAACCTTCGAGCCTCGCGCATCAAGGCCGAGGACAATCATGCCCGCGAACTTCTGTGCCATTTCGCTGAACCACTCGAAATCACTGATGGCCTTCGTGCCGATGATGACTCTATTGACGCCGATATCGAGCAATTGTCTTATCGAGGCTTCGTCGCGCAGTCCGCCGCCGACCTCAATGTTGAGTATCTCAAGGGCTGCGATGGCTGAAATGGTATCGGTGTTGACCGGCCTGCCGAGTTTGGCGCCGTCCAGATCCACGATGTGCAGCCACTCAGCCCCGGCTGCGCTGAATTCCCGGGCCTGCTCCACCGGGTTGTCCCGGTAGTTTATCTGGCGGTCGTATTGTCCCTGGATGAGTCGGACGCATTTGCCGTCCCGCAGGTCGATTGCCGGTATGATATACATTGGGCTCCCTCAAAAGTCTTGAAGGTTGCGCACTCCGTAGGGAGTCCCCGGGGACTGCACAACGATTCTTCGTCAAACTTCAGTCTATCACGTCTTGTCACCCGTGAGCGGGCGAATCTTGACCACAGTAAAATACACCAGGTGTCTCACTGTGTCGGGCGCCCCGTGAGTCTTCGAGTGCATTTGCTTTATCGCTTTGATACGTTCCGGGTCTTTCTCTTCGCCGGTCACTGTCAGATACAATCTCTTTCCGATGTATCCTTCGCCCTGTTCAATGAACATGTAGGCGGCCTTGGGATTGGACTGCACGTTCTTGAAGCTGAGCCTCTCTAACATGCTGAAGGCGACGGTCTTCTCATCAATAATGTAAGGCCGGGCGTAAATAGCGATATCGACGTTGCCGTCGGAATCGCTCGTGGCCAGGATACCGGTGCCTGTGATGGTTTCGAAATATTCGGCCAGATTCATAATGTTCTCCTTATCATTTTACGATGTCACCTAATGCCTTTTCCAAATCCGGATACTTGAACTTGAAACCTGCGGCCAGCAGTCGCCTTGGCAGGACTCGTTGGCCGGATAAAAGCATCTCATCGGCCATCTCGCCGAGCGCCAATCGGGCGGCAAGACCCGGTACGCTCAGCCAAGCCGGCCGGTTCAGGACCTTTCCGAGAACTTGACAAAATTCTTTCATGGTCACCGGCTTTGGCGCCGTCAGATTAAAAACGCCCCGAAATCGCTCGTCTTCCACCAAAAACCTTATAGCGGCCACCTCATCTTCCAGGCTTATCCACGAAAACCATTGTCTGCCGCTGCCCAGATGTCCGCCGAGATAAAACCGAAAGGGCTTTGCGAGCTTGGCGAGAGCGCCGCCGGACCGGCCCAGGACGACGCCCGTGCGAATGACAACACACCTTACGCCGAGCCCCTCGATTTCTTCTGCAAAGCGTTCTACCTGCCGACACACGCCGGCGAGAAATCCCTCGCCCGGCGCCGAGTCCTCGTCGAGCTGTTCGTCTTGGCGCGGGCCGTAGTAGCCAACGGCCGAAGCCAGAATGACCACTTTCGGCTTATTTTGCAGGCGCTTTACTGCCTCGACAACCGCTTTGGCTGCATCAAGCCGGCTCTGGAGGATTCGGGACTTTCTGGCTTGGGTCCAGCGGCCGCAAGCCACATTTTCGCCGGCCAGGCTAATGATGGCACGTGCGCCGTCAGCCTCGCGGTCCCAGCCTGTCGGCGTCCGCGCATCCCACTGCACGACTTTGGCCGGGTCGCCTATCGATTGTCGAGCGCCTTCGGCGTTGCGCGAAAGGGCGATCACTTCATAGTCTCTGCAAAGCTCCCGGCACAATGCCCTTCCTATAAAGCCGGTTGCCCCTGTAATTATCACTCGCATAACGGCGCCTTTTGTCATGCCTCTTCGAGGGCCTTTACTTTTTTCACGTATGCGCCGGCGTCGAATTTTCTTTTCAGCCCTGCTGCATTCATGTAGCGGACTTTACCCAAAACGGGTCTTTCGGCCCAGGCCCTGTCGTGTTTGCCGAAACACCAGGCCACGCCGGCGAAGGCGTTCGGGTCTCTGCCGTCAAGCTCGTACTTGTTGTTAAGATACAACGCGATCTTGAATCCGGTTCGCGGGTTTTTGCTCCACTCAAGGATTTTCTTGCCCCAGTACATTCGCATGTAGCCGTGCATTTTCCCCGTCAGGACCATTTCTTTTTGTGCGGCGTTCCAGTAAGGGTCGTGCGTTTGGGCTTTTTCAAACTGATCGAGTGAATACACGTAGTCTCTCTTGTCCCTGGAGTGAAAATTCAAGGTCCTCGTAGCCCAGGGCGGCAGCGCAGCGAATTTATCGTAGTCTCTGTTGTAGAAGACGAAATTATGACTGAGCTCCCTGCGGACGATAAGCTCTTCGAGATACGCGTCCTTGCCGCCGCCCGAACGTTTCAAAACCTCCAGGGCAATGAATAATGGTGAGATCTGGCCGAAGTGCAGGTAGGGACTCATGTTCGAGACGCAATCTAACGTGGGGTCATTCCGCAACTCCGCAAAGCGATTCAGTTTGTTTCGCAAAAAATCGCTCAGACGCCGCCTTGCGTTGCTTGTGCCGCCGTGGAAACCGCTGACCTGGGTGACGCTTCTGTCAATAGCAAGCCGAGATAGAGCTTCGTCGATGTCATCAATATTAAATGCAGCAAATTTCAAACCGAGTGAGTCCCGCCTGGGTTTACTTTGGCGCAGTGGAACCAGATAGCGGTCGAGCTTCTTTGTTATTCTTGGCCTGAATGTGCCGGCGGAGAAATTCTCCTTCACCGATGCTTCTTCGACGGGCACGATCAAGTTTGTTTCGACCTCGTGCAAAGCGCAACCGATTTTCTTCGCTGCGCGAGCTCGCCATTTCCTTTGCACCCGCAAATGGCCTGCGTCAACGACGACCAAAGCCGCCGCCTCTGCGAGTTCCGCCGCCCCGACATCGGGAGACTGGTGGCGGAGGATCATTTGAATGCCTTTGGCCTCAAGCGCCTTGCGGGTTTCTCGGAGTCCTTCGAGCATGAAATAGTAATGACGCTGATTTGCCTCGGGCCATTTCTCGGTGATCCCGAAGAATACCAGGACGGGCTTGCTCAGTTTGTTGGCCGCTCGAATCGCGTATTCCAGGGCGTGATTGCACTCGGCTCGCTGTGCGGCCTGCATCCAGTAGAGCACGTACTGGCCATCCCGGGCTTGCTTGCTGTTGAGGATTCTTATTCTTTCCGGCTGGATCATCTGAATAGGTATAACCACGAACGCCCCCAAAATCAAATTATTTGACAAAATAAGGCCTTGCACTAATATATGTGGGTAGGTTCTTAGTCCGTAACATTTGCGCGCAGCGTGCAAATGTTTAGTTGTGGCCAATGGCCACCTTGGGTCTGTATTCGGGATATTCAAAAGTAGGAGTCAAACGATGAGTGAGATGAACATTTCAGCAAATGCGCGATTGAGGAAATCTGTTTTGTCGGTGCGATGGACCGCCGCAGTGGGAATCCTGGCGATGGCCGTAATAATCTCAGGCTCCCGTACTCTGGCCGCCGGCTCACCCGCCTCTGAAGGCGGAAGAATCCCTGTCATTTTCGATACGGACATCTGCGACGATATTGACGATACGTGGGCGCTGGCACTGCTGCTTGAATCGCCCGAGTTTGACATCAAGCTGATTACCACCGAAGTCGGCAATACCGTGTCGAAGGCCAAAACCGTGGCCAAGTTCCTGGAAACGGTCGGCAGGACGGATATTCCCATCGGCATTGGTGTGCAACAGCATGAAGGCCACCATCGACAGGACGCGTGGGCGAAAGACTACGAGCTCTCGTCCTATCCCGGCACGATTCACCGAGACGGCGTCCAGGCCTTGATTGATACGGTGATGAAATCCCGCAAGCCCGTAAAGGTCGTGGCCGTAGGCCCTTTGCCGAATATCGCGGCGGCGCTCGAGCGCGAGCCCAGGATAGCGCAGAAGGCGGAGTTTGTCGGAATGCACGGCAGCGTTCGCTTGGGGTATGGCGGAAGCGCCACAATCAGCGCCGAATACAACGTCCGCGCTTCCGCCAAAGAAGCCCAGAAGGTCTTCACGGCGCCCTGGAATATAACAATTACGCCGTTGGACACGTGCGGCGTCGTCCAGCTCAAGGGCCAGAAGTATCAGGCCGTGCTCAAGAGGAACAGCCCGTTGACGCGCGCCTTGATTGAGAATTATCGCGCGTGGTACAGGCAGGGGGTATTGAACGAAAAGAAAGATTTGAGCGAGGCCGAGCTCAACAAAAGGGTCGATCAAAAGCTCAATTCGAGCAGCAGTACCCTCTTCGATACGGTGGCCATTTACTTGGCGATGTCAACCGATCTGGTTAAGATGGAAAAGTTGCCGATCAGGGTGACGGACGATGGATATACGAGAATCGACCAAGGCGCCAAAGTGATTAACTGCGCCACCGAATGGAAAGACTTGGGCGCCTTCGAGGACTTCCTGGTCAGCAGATTAATAAAATAGGAAATTGCGACCTAAACAAAGGACGTTCAATATAAGGAGCTAAGATGAAAAAAGATGCACCAAAAATAGCTGTAGTCGGCAGTTCCAATATGGACCTCGTAGTGAAATCAAAAAGGATACCGGCAGTAGGCGAGACGATTCTGGGGGGAGATTTCATAATGGTGCCCGGTGGTAAAGGTGCAAACCAGGCG
>DATKWR010000093.1:0-5079 GCA_035529475.1 Sedimentisphaerales bacterium
CGACAACAGAGCGGAGCGGAGCTTTTGCACTTGCTTCGCGTAAGGATTGCCCCGAGCGCACTTGTTGCCCGGCCCGAATCGGCCCGCTTTATCGCGTCCGTAAGACTCCGTTGGTGACGGTTTCGTTTTCATATCAAAAAAGCCCCCGTCGGCGCTGAGGCGGCGCCGAGCGGGGTCCAGCAGGAATTAGGAATTCTATTTCACCGCGCTGAATCCAGCGGCTGCCCATCCGATAGCCCCGAGAATATCGCCGGCGGCAAGTTGCTCGGCATCGCGCCCGACAGCATCAAATTCAAATCGTCGTTCGGTTCAAAGGTCATTCCGAGCTTCGAAATTTCGGTCAGGCGCTCGCAGATTGCTACCGCATCCGGGTTCACGCCGGCCCCCGCAAACAAACTCAATTCATCGGCCACTTTTTCAATATCGAAAGCGAGAACGGCCCCGGCTTTTTCAGCCTGTACCGCGTCCGGCGCGTTTTTGCTGAGATATTCCCTGCGGGTCTTGGCGATCAACGAAGGGTCGAGCCACTTAAAGATTGTCGGTTTGTGGAAGAAAACACCAAGTGTCACCGTGTCGTTTTGGTCCATCGCTTCCCGAAGCAACTCAACGCGCTCTTTCGTCCCCAAGCTGGCGATATGCTGTTGAACACTGAGTCTTTGAATCCCTTGCAGCGCATCGGCAGGCCCTCTTATCGCCGGCAGGTTCGTGCTGTCAAAGTTTTTGTACGTGTTCGCAATCGGGTCCAAAAAAATCTGAAACTTTGCCTTCAACTCACCCAGGAGTCTTCCGGCTTCCCGCTGCACCGCTTCTTTCCGGCCTTGCTCCGTCAGCCGATTATCGCGCAGCACCGCGGCGTGTTTGTCGATAAATGCCTTGCAAAGCTGATGCAAAAAGAGTTGTCCTTTTTGACCGCGAAAAAGCGGCCCTTCTGTGTCGGTCTCACTGGGCTCCAGGTTCACGCCGAAAGACTTCGGGCTGCTCGCAAACCATTCGAGAAAACGTCGTGCTGCCATAAGAAATCCTTTCAAAATTCTATTTGCATTTGCTGGTTCTGATGACCAATTCTTTGATCTGCTTTTTCACGTCCACCGGCAATGTCGGCCAGGCGCGGACAATACCCGCCAAGTCCGGGTCTTTTTTGGAAAAATCGCTTTCAAGTGCGCCGTTTGGCGCGCCGCCGTTTTGTGGAATCGGCGTTTTTGTCGGCATAGGCCCGGATTGTTCGACTCCCCTTGGGGGTATTTGATGAGCGGCCGGGAACGCTCTTCTTTGCCGTTCAAAACAACCGGGGCCCATGCTGAGTCGATCCGCATAGGCCCCGAAATGATACAAATCCAGCTCTCAATCCATCGGCGAGCCGTCATTGCTCCTATGGCGTCGCTGGCGGGTACAGCCGGATGTCGTCGAAGTACACCTGGCCGGTGCCGCCTGCTGTGGTTGTATTGCCGCGGGTGCCGAAGCCGATTGCGATGCTGGTCACGTTGGCCAGGTTCACGCCCTGATCGGCAAATGCCTGTAGGCCGATGACCCACTCGTTCCACCCGGTTGTCTGTGTCACAGCGGGATCTTCATGATAGACAACTGCGTTGCCGTTAAGGGCGACATACATCCGCTCGGCGGCGTTGGCCGCTACGCCCCGGAACCACAACGACAATTCGGCAACGCCTTGCCGCGTCCAGTCGCGCGCGGCGCCGGTCAACGTCAGGGTCGCTTCCGAGTACTTGAAATTGTTGTCGTAGATGAACGGCATCGACTGTTTGCCGCCATGAACAATAGTCTGCTCCGTATAAGGAGGAAGGTCATTACCAACGAGCGCCCCGTTTGTCGTTGGTGCTGCAAAACCGTCACTCCACGCCTCAAATATTCTCCGGCTCTGCGGATCAGGGGGATCTATATCATTGTAGGACTCAAACCCATCCAGAAGAAGGAAGTCCCCCGTCGTGAAGCTCCAGAGCGGCCCTTTCCAGGGGCTGTTAGGATTGACATTGTTGACCTCGTCCACGCGCCAATAGTACGTGCTGTCCCAGGCCAGCAGGCCGGGATCATAGCTCTCGGCGCCAAGCGCCCTGACGCCTTTGTACTCGGGCGAGGTCGTATCGGCCTTGCGCACAGCCTCTTTTTCCACGCCGAAGTAAAGCTGGTGTGAGGCGGCATTGTCCGACGGCGACCAGGTTAGAATCGCGTTCATCGCGGCGCTCGATGCGCCGTTCGAGGGATAGGGATCGCCGACGGCCCCGAGCGTGGCAAAGCTCCAGACCCGGCCTCTATGCGTGGCGGCGCCGTCAAATTCATCGACTCGCCAGTAATAGACCTTTGCTGATGCCAGCGGGGCGGGGCTGTAAGTCGGTGTTCCCCCTAAAGTCCCTCCAGTGGCGCTGTTCACATCGTCGAAGTTGTCCCCAAAATAGACCGTGTGCAGTTTTGCCCCGTAGCCGGGAGTCCAACTGAGCGAGGGGGTAAGAGCGACGGATCCGGCGCCGTCCGCCGGGTTCGGGAAATAGGCGGTCCTGGGCGCGATGGAGAAGCTCCAGACGTCGCCCTTCGATGGACTGTTCGGATCGGCGTCGTTGACTTCGTCGATGCGCCAATAGTAAGTCGTGCCCGGAACCAGACCATCCGGATACAGACTACCGGTAAAGCCGACAAGCAGGGACGCCGTGGCCTGGCGCCCTCGAAACGTCTCGGCTGTTCCGGCGGTTACATCTGCAGCGTCGTCTCCCAGATACACATCATGCGAAACCGCGAAGTCGCCGGGCGACCAGGTCAGGTTCACCCATGTAGCCGGGTGTAAGACTCCGTCTGCAGGACTGGGATTCGATGCCAGGTTGCTTGATTTCTCAATCTCCTGCAGGGTGTCCGCAATGCCGATGCTATCGAGGTACGCATACCCCGAAGCAGCCCATGTATTCGCGAACCAAATAAAGGAACCGGCAGTGCGCCAGGTGTCGCCTGTTATTACCGATGTGTATACTGACTGCCCGTCGAGAAATATTTCGGTACCGTCTTGAGTGACCTGCCACACAATGTGGACCCAGTCTTTGCGTTGGACGCCCGTATCAGTTTCTTGACCGGTTCCCCTCTTGTCACGGATACTGTAGTTTTCAACAGTTTCAACCGTGCCAACACCGAGCCAATCATTCCCCGCAGGGCCTTTGAATACCAGCATATAATGGGGAGGAGGCCCACTTGCATCGTGGTAAAACCAGGCGGAAATGACAAATTCACTGGGCAGTTCTCCTTCACTGATTGTGTGCCTGATACCGGCTCTCTGTTCGAAATAACCACTTATGCCACCGCTTGGATACGACAACGCATCGGATGCGATCCCAAGAGGTTCCGATCCTTGTTGTACCCAAACACCGGTAGCATCCAGAGATTCACCTGGTGCAAAACCTTCAAAATTTTCCCATAGATATATGTTTGCACCCGCGAGGCTTGATGTGGTCAACACAATGAACAGGTTGAATAGTGACTTTTTGTACATGTCTTGTCCTCCTCTAAACATTAGTAGCAGCATAGTTGGAATCTGGTTCTTAAACCGGAATTTCCCATGTGTACTTCAGCGAAACACTCCTGCAGGCTTTAAGTCTCATAATACGGCAACTTAGTCTCAATGTCAACAATATTCCGGCAGGTTGAACATGCTGTTTCCAAATGTCCCGGGGAATTTTCTTGACCGCGATTTGGGGAATCTGGTATATTGTGGGGTAGTGAGTCTCCACGGAGGGTAACTTCACAGCGTATTACTTATCCACGGTTCCTGGGCAACAGCCTGATGCGTGATCGGGTAAATGATGGAGTCAGGGTAAGCTAATGCGAAAAATACGGATGGAGTGGTACAAGGCAATCAATCGCTTGGCTGGCTGAGTCCAGCAGGGTGCTTGGAGTCTATCCGCATTTCTCCTTGCCACGTGGTTTGTGGTTCGCTCAATCTTACCCGCGCACAACACGAGGGGCCAATGCGCAAGGCCCTTCGGAAGGAATCAGCGTGACTTTTGCTAAGGAGAAAGGGAATGAAACAGATAAGCATTATTGGTGTTTTGCTGGCAGTGCTGGGTTCACCGGCGTTCGCCAACTGGACAGAGATCGGCGACGCGGGCGATCTTCCGGGCACGGCTCAGATCGTTCAAGGCGGTGGGCCGCTGGACAGCATATTCGGCGTCATGAACGATCCGGACGTGGATATGTACAAGATTTACATCTATGACCCGGCGGGTTTTTCGGCACATGTCACCGGATACGATCCTCAGTTGTTTCTGTTTGACCAGTCCGGTCTGGGTGTCTACGGCGACGACGATAGTGGTGGCGGTCTCAACGCATTGCTGCCGGCTGGCAACACATACAGTCCGACAACTCCAGGGATCTACTACCTGGCGATCTCGGAGTTCAACCTCGACCCCTTCAGTGCAGGCGGGGCAATTTTCTCCGGGTATCCAGCCGCGACGCCGACTGGTCCGGGGAGCGGCAGTCCGGTCAGCTATTGGTCAGGTGGGACATGGGGAGTAGGAGGAGAGTACCGGATCGACTTAACGGGCGCGCAGAATGTTATCCCAGCCCCCGGCGCGATTCTGTTAGGCAGTATTGGCGTGGGTTTGGTGAGCTGGCTGCGAAGACGCAGGACGCTGTAAGAGCACAGACATACGATTCGAGATTTGACGGGGCTTTGAGCGAAATTCTCTTGGCCCTTGTGGGCCCCTGTCCGCTTGTTTGTCCGGCGGCCAGGGGCCTTCTTCTTGCCATTCACTTCTTCTGCGCTTTATGTCTTTCGATGACCGTGTTGATAGCTGTCTTGGTATCTTCCGGCAGCCCCGGCCAAGCCTTTTGATTGCGGTTTTTCATTCTTTACTACTCCAAAGACACATAATGTTCGCGTTTCACGCATTACATGGCCAAACGACCATACGTCAAACCTGATGTTCTTATGGCAGCTATCGACACAATCTCCCAGAGCAGGCCCCGAAGCCCTTATCTACAACGTGCAAGAAAGGCTGTGGCAATTCGAACGACCGGTCGCCAAAACCTGTACCATTTCTGTTGATGGGAAACATGTTTCTCTCATCTTGCCGGACGTGGTCGGGG
>DATKWR010000094.1:0-8678 GCA_035529475.1 Sedimentisphaerales bacterium
AACGATCCATTCGGTGCGGCTGTCGGCGATCCACCCTATGACTTCACGAACGGCCGGGGCCAGTCGAGTTACCTCAACACCTACAACCTGAGCCAGTGGGGTGATAATTTGCACCTTGCAGAGAACGATCAGGTCGCCACCTCGCCTATCGTTTTGTTATATCAGGGTGCGGAGTTGACTGTCTGGGCTTTCGGCAATACGAAAAGTGGTCGTAGGGCACCTGAGTTCGATCCTGACGCGGCAGAATGGTACGCAACAGGCTCGGGCGGTATCGCCGTTCTCTCGGCAACCGACGGTTCGCTCCTGGCCAGCCTTCTGGTACCAGCCAAAAGCGGCGATGGCAACATGCCGCGTGAGTTCAATCTCGATCTCTCGTATCTCGCGGGCCAGAAGGTGGTCATCGAGGCCGTGGATGCTTTTGCAGGCGCCTGGGGCTGGCTTGCCGTTGACGAAATCCGAATTGCTAACGCGAGTATTGTTCCCGAGCCCTGATAATAGCAAGCTCCTCTACTGGAATGAACTTGAGCTGGGTACTGATGGAAATCAGTTTCCAGTAAATACCAGGAGTAAGTTGATTTTTAAGCGGCAACTGCAGTTGTACGCTTGGTCAGCCAAAGTTATTGGGCCTATACGAAAACGGTAAAGGCCCCTTTTTATCATTTGCATAATGTCGCGTATCTCGCAGAAGTCTTAAACGTTAAATTATCGTAAGGAGGTAAAGTCATGTATAGAAAAGTATTGTATATCGCTTTAGTCACGGGTTTGTTGGCATCGGTTCCCGCGAGTGCAGACGTTGTGTGGGACTTCGAGAACGACAACGATCACGGTTTTGCTCTCTGGAGCGTTGTTCCTCCCATCCCTGGTGCTGACGATCCCAGCAAGGCCGGTGATGAAGCATTGACTGGCGGTCTGCCGAATGCCGGCGTGGCCTGGTCCATCGGCCGGCCTGATCAGTATGACGGCCAAAAACCCGCCGTTGATGAGGGTGACAAGGCTCGGGCTGATGGGACGATGGAGTACAACCGAGCCGGCACAAATCATCCCTTTACATTTCCCGTGAACGGTCGCGGCCAGGAGAGTTATCTCAATACCTACAACCTGACCGAGTGGGGCGATAACCTGCATGCCGCAGACAATGATCAGATCGCCACGTCACCCTTTGTGCTGATAGGCGAGAACGCACAGTTGACTGTTTGGGCCTATGGTGGGGGCAGTGGAACCCATGCGCCCGAGCTTGATTCAAATCCAAACCAGGGATATACGGCCGGCTCTGCCGGCGTCGCCGTCCGTTTAGCGGCTGATGGCTCGCTCCTCGGCAGCGTTCTCACAAATGGCCATGCAACACTGAGGCAGGATACGATCAACCTTTCAGCCTATGCCGGTCAAAAGGTGTACATAGAGGTTGTGGATGCCTTTCAGGGGGGCTGGGGCTGGCTTGCGGTTGACGAAATCCAAATCACAAACGCAACCGACCTGGGGAGAGTCCCAACAGGCCTGGCAAAAACACCACAACCGAATGATGAGACCACAGATGTGCTGTGTGACATCATATTGAGCTGGACGCCGGGAGAGTATGCCCAAAGACATGATGTGTACTTCGGAACGAATCCCGACGATGTGAACAATGCCACCCCAACACTTAATTTAAGCGGGATCTACAAAGGCCGCCAGGATCCCAATTACTATCCTGGTAGCGGAACCCTTGACTTAGAATTTGGCCGGACCTACTACTGGCGTATCGATGAGGTCAATGCCCCCCCCGACTTTACCGTATATAAGGGTAGCGTATGGAGCTTCACGGTCGAGGCCTTTGCGTATCCAATTCCCGGCGAGCAGATAGTCGCCACAGCTTCCAGCGAGATTTCAGAGAATTCGGGGCCCGAAAAGACGGTGGATGGTTCAGGGCTGGATGATAATGACCTGCATTCGACAGAAGGGGCAGACATGTGGTTGAGCAGCAGCGGCGCGCCGCAGCCGGCCTGGCTCCAATATGAGTTTGACAGGATTTATAAACTGCATGAGATGTGGGTATGGAACCATAATACCATCCTTGAGTCGGCTATCGGTTTCGGGATCAAGGAGGCGACCATTGAGTATTCGACCGATGGTACGAACTGGACCACATTAGGTACGACTCATGAGTTTGCTGTTGCCCCTGGTTCGGCGGATTATGCCCCCAATACCACCGTTGATCTTGGTGGTGTGACAGCAAAGTATGTCAAGATCACGGCCAACAGCAACTGGGGAGGCCTCGTGAGCCAATTTGGTCTGAGCGAGGTTCGCTTCCTCTATATACCCGTTTGGGCAAGAGAGCCTCGCCCATATTCCGGGACAACCGACATAGCCCCGGATGTGGTTCTGGGCTGGAGAGCCGGGAGGGAGGCGGCGGCGCATAATGTGTACCTTAGCACCGACGAGCAGGCCGTGATAGATGGTACGGCACCTGCTGTGACCGTGAGCTCACCCAGCTATGTTTCCTCCCTGGATTTGGCCAGTACGTACTTCTGGCGGGTCGATGAGGTGAACGAGGCCGAAACTCCCACGATGTGGGAAGGCGATGTTTGGAGCTTCTCGACGCAGGAGTATCTTGCCGTGGACGATTTTGAGCTCTACAATGACCTTGACCCCAGTGAGCCCGGCAGCAACAGGATATTCATGGTATGGAAAGATGGATATGGCTATGGCTCGCCGTCTGCTCCGCCCTACTATCCGGGCAACGGGACCGGCTCGATCATAGGTAACGCAGAGCCTCCTTTTGCCGAGCAAACTATCGTTCGCAGTGGTAAACAGTCGATGCCATATTTCTACGACAACAGCGGCTCGGCGGGTAAGGCCCGTTACTCAGAGGCCGAGGCGGATACTTCTGATTTGAAAATTGGCTCGGATTGGACTAAAGGCGGTGTTGAGGTTCTGACGCTGTATTTCTACGGGGCCCCAGAGAATAACGCCACTGCCACCGATCGGATATATGTGGCTCTCAAAGACCGTCTCGGCCGTCTGGCGTCCGTGCCGTACGCCGGTGCGTCGAGCGAAATGAAGGAAGCGTGGTGGCACAAATGGGTGATTGAACTGAAGGAATTCGGCAATGCCGGCGTGGACCTCACAGACATCACAAATATCTACGTTGGTGTCGGCAACAAGGTTGCTCCGCAACCTGGAGCTTCGGGTGTTCTATTCTTTGATGATATCAGATTGCTTCCTTCCGGGCCCCTCCTGCCTGGGCCGGAGCCAATCACCCAAACCCCGGTTGCACATTGGGCACTGGATGAGGGCGCTGGTACCGTTGTCGGCGACTCGGCTGGTGGTCACACCGGTACCGTCATGGGTGGCGTGGGCACAATTTGGGTGGCCGGGCGAAAAGGCGCCCATGCACTGCACTTCAACGGTGAGGACAATCACTATGTCGATTGTGGTACGTTCAATCCGGCAGCCGGAATGAACAAACTGACCTGTGCCGTTTGGGCTAAGTGGGACGGGAGTACGAGCAACTGGCAGGGCGTTGTCTGCAAAAGAGACACGTGGGCCGCAAACGGAATGATGTGGCAGATGGAAATCGACCGGGGCACAGATATGCTGGGTGTGTTCATGTGGAGTGGCGGGAGACTGTACACTTCTGAACCGCTGCTGGTGGGTGAATGGCAGCACGTCGCTTTCACGGTTGACAACGCAAACAATTCCGTGCTCTACGTAGATGGTCAGGCCGTAGCTTCTTCTACCACCTTTCAGTTAGGGACGGGCACCAGTGCACACTTATTAATTGGCGCCACCTTCTATCAGAATGCGACCGGCCAGGACGGCTTCAATGGCGCTCTTGATGATGTTTACCTTTTCAATGATGCTCTAACACAGAGGCAAATTATTAAGCTTATGGGTCTTTAGCAGAGAGACTTCCCAATCGAGTTGGAGACCGAGTTCTACAATGTGAAGCCGC
The DNA here is from genome assembly GCA_035529475.1 of Sedimentisphaerales bacterium. Classification (GTDB taxonomy): domain Bacteria; phylum Planctomycetota; class Phycisphaerae; order Sedimentisphaerales; family Anaerobacaceae. The sequence continues at coordinate 3,932 of DATKWR010000094.1, forward strand.
AGAGTTCAAGATCTGTCAACTTCAGGGGCTTTGCACCGTCGCCGATCAGGTGTGTGAGCAACTGAAGCGGCCGCGGCAGTAATCGCCTCCGGCAGAAGACGGATTGGATTCCAGCTTGTGCTGGAATAACGTCGGGCTCGACATCAGTTCGGGGCCTCCAGCGGCCTGCGGGTCTTCGATGACTTGCCCGGTCGTGAAGAAGAAGCCGTTGCGCTGCTTGCCCTCGGGGTCGCGGCGGAGAACGAGCAGCACAGGGGGCTTGGAGACGCGATACCAAAGCACCTTGCGGGCACAGCCTTATCTCGTCAACGTAGATAAGGCCTCCCTGTCTTCGCCCGCCTGCCCGGAATCGAGCCTGCTGCCCAGGCCAAGGGTAAGCTTCTTGACGGTGGTCAAATCACCTCTATGAAGTTGATCTTAGCAACAGTCCGGGTTATAAAGGTGCCATTATGGGCCTTCGCCTTGATTCGGTATCAGTGGGCCAGAAAGGGGACTGCAAAGGAATGAAGTCCATTTCATGGAAAAGGCAATAGAAGTAGATACTCTTTTGGTTTACGAATAGCATTGAAAGGAGACGCGAGATCATGAGAAGCGTAGAATATCGTCGCATTGCGCGCGCTGGGGTGACACTTCTGCTTTTGGCTCTGAGTGCTGCGGCTGGAGCCAAAGAGAAGGTCATTCTCGATAGCGATATGGTCGTTCTGTATGACGACGGTGTGGCGATGATGATGCTCGCAAACCATCCGGATATAGACTTGCTCGGAGTGACTATCGTCCCTGGGAACACCTGGGTTTCAGAAGGAACCGCCTGCGCTCTTCGTCAACTTGAGATGCTGAATCGCATGGATGTCCCCGTAGTCATGGGAATACGTTATCCGCTTCGAGCGGCCCGCTACGAGACTATCGAATCGGAGCAGAAGATGCTTGGTCAACCCAGGTATGTAGGTTGTTTTGGACGGCCTGAGCCGGCATCGTACCTCCACGTGTACGAAGAGAAATTCGGAGGTAGCCCAACGATAAAACCTGCGAATACACATGCAGTGACCTTTCTGATTGACACTATCAAGGCCAATCCAGGTCAAGTCACGGTGATGCCGATTGGCCCGTGTACGAACCTGGCAATCGCCATACGAATGGCTCCGGAGATTATTCCCCTCATAAAGAGAGTTGTGTACATGGGTGGTGCGTTTGATGTTCCGGGCAATACGACCCCCGCTGCCGAATTCAACTGGTGGTTTGACCCCGAGGCAGCGAAAATGTCTGTTCGGGCCCCCTTTCCCGATCAACTCATCGTCGGATTAGATGTGTGTGAGAAATATCGTTTCAACAAGAAACTCTTTGATCGTATTACGGCGGTTGACACACCTGTTGCGGCAATGTTTAAGGAGACGTACGGGCCAGACTTTGAGAAGTATCCCGGCTACACTCGGCTGGTCTGGGATACCCTTGCCGCTGCGGTTGTCATCGATCCGACATTAATCGTTAAGGAAGAAACTCGGTGGGTCGATGTCAATTCCGATTATGGCCTGGACTACGGTCGAAGCCTCGGCTATGGCAGGCAAGGGCCCGCAGGTACTCAAAGAGCTCGCATTCTCCTGGCCATTGACGAGGAACGCTTCTGGAATCTGATGGTCCGCCTGCTCACAAGATCATCTGACAGTGCCAGGTAGTGTCGGCCCATGTCCATGCCGTTCGTACCGAATCCTTTTGATTTCTGCATGTGAAACGTCACAAAATGCCAATGGGCGCGTCAAGACCAGCCACCGATGGGCGCGTGTTACGGCACTGTGGACGATCCATCATTGAGCCAGTTATCCATCATGATCAGAAGGTCTTCGATGTCCACCCTGCAATCGCCGTTCAAGTCGCCGCGCAGATCCAGTTGCTGCGGATTGAAGCACCGGGCCGGGCACAGCCCTATCTCGCCAACGTGGATGCCGTCCCTGTCTTCGCCCGCCTGCCCGGAATTGAGCCCGCTTCCCAGGCCAAGGGTGAGCTTCTTGACAGCGGTCAAATCCACGCCCCCTGCACTGAAGTCCGCCAGCGCGACGGTCCAGTCGCGCCACAACTTCGACTGACAGGCATACGTGAATGGGTGCTCCACCTTCGCGCTATGGCCCGCGGCATCCTCGACCTTCAGGTACATCGGGTGCTCGACGTTCGTGTCGTCTCCGGCAAAGGCCAGCGACAACGCCTCGGCGCCCAGTTGGGTCCAGTCCTGCGCCGCGGCGAACGTCCGCGTCGCCTCAGTGAAGTACGGCGGATACTGATTCTGGACTTCAAAGCGCATCGAGTTGTTGCCTTGGGCCTCGGCCACCAGGAACACATAATCGACACCGACCATGCCGATGTTGTCCACCCACGCTGCCCTTATACCCGCATCGTTGCCATACGACTGAAAATCTTCCACGGCGAGGCACTCGCCCGTCGTGAACGTCCAGGTGCGGCCTGTGACGGTGCCCGAAGGGCCGACTTGATCGACGCGCCACTGGTACGTCTGGCCGAATTCAAGCGGACCGGCCGTATAAGTCTTGCCCGCCGGGGTGGCGATTTTCTCCATCGCCCCGGGCTTGCCAAGCCAAACCTCCCGCCCGGTGGCGAACGCCGCCTCAACCCAACTGAGGGATGCATTCACACGCACGCCGGTCGCTCCGTCGGCCGGGCTTGGATGGACCGCCGCAGGACCGTCGGAAACGGACGAGACACTGTCGAAACTGGCATGGTACCCAGGCGGTTTCGGATCCTGATTCATGCTGAAGACGGCGCTTGAGCCGTTTGGAAAGACTGCGTCATGTACTCCTGCATGCTCCCAGGGATCGTTGCCGTTGGTGTCGATGAGTGTCGGCGTGCTGGCCACCAGGGGCCCGCCTTTGTACTGATAAAGATGGCCCGTGATGTAAACCGGGTTTGAGCCTACAACGTCCAGCTCTGCATAGTAGCTCCTGGCATGAGCGATTCCGGGCACCGGCTCCTCGTGATACGTCTTCATAACTGTAACGAGGTTGTTGACAATCTTAAAGACCTCAATTCTGAGGTTGGCCGGACCGTCTTGCCAGTGTATGAGCATCACGTAAGAGTTGGCGATGATGCCGGGCTAGTTACTGATCGAACCGTCGTCAATGAAGTGCGTTGTTCGCGCCCCCAGGCCGTGGTAATTCCGCAAGCCCCCGGTGACATTCACTACCGCTCCGACACGGACGTCTGCAAAAATTTCCTCCGAGCCCAAGGCAATCCCAAACTGCGAGCCGCCGACCTCAGCCGAGGTCGTCTCATCCTCAATTCAAGCTAAATTTGTGCCGCGTATCGCTTTTGCGGTCATATTTGACGCTTTTTGGAGGTTTTCAGGACGAATGTGGCAGGACCTCGGGCTTCTTCGGTGTTCCAGGCAAAGACGGGCCTACCGGTTATCTATTTTGAAGTGTCAGTGTCGGTGTGGTGTTCAACGCGATAGGTGGAGGATATTTGGCCGTTGATCCGCTCGGCATTTTCCGTTTCCGGCAGGTACGTTCGCACGTAGTCCACGATGACTTCCGAGGAACGGACGGTCACACGCAGGTGGCCGGAGTTTGGCAGGATTTCACCGCTCAGGTAGCCATATTCCTGGGCCTGACCGGCTTTTTTGTAGTTTGCATGACTCGGCTGAGGCACGAGCTGGTAGATGATACCGTCCAAATCTTGCTTTGCGAAGAAGTGATCGTGGCCGTGGAAGAAGATGGTTACGTTGTTGTCAACCATCAGGGGGTGAATTGGCTTGTCCCACCCAGGCCGGCGTTGATCGAAGCCCCAGGTGCCGTCGATGTTATCGCCGCCCATTTCATAATAAGGGACCCATTCGGCGCCGCCGCGTCCCTGTGAGTCGCCGCCAATAAGCTGATGACAGAAAACGAACTTAAAGGCAGCGGTGCTATCTGAAATGGTCTGCCTGAACCAATGGTATTGCGGCTCCCCCAGCGTCCAATCCCAGCCATCGGAATTGTTGCCGCCCTTGCGCTGGGTATATCGATAGGGATCCAAAACGACAAACAAAGCGTCGCCCCAGTGCCAGGCATAGTAGTTCTGACATAGGCCAACGGACTCTTCTTCGGTGTCTGAGCCGGTGTAGAACGCATTGGGCTGGGGATTAGGGAAGTAGTGCGTTCTGAACAATGTTGACCATACGGCCAGATTGTCGGCCGTACCGTCAAGGGTCCATCCGCCTTCACCGTCATGATTGCCCAGGACCAGAAAAAGAGGAGCGGAGTGGCACAGGAGGCTGAAGAAGGAACGCTGGAGGCGATAGCGTTCCTCGACGGTTTCATAGGTCATGGGACGAACCTTGTCCGACATGAAAGTGTCACCCAAGTCAATGACGAAATCGGGTATCTCAAGAAGTTCGTTGGACAGCGTTATCGTGTAAAGTTCGGGAATTGACTGCTCGTCCAGATGGGAATCGGCCTGAACTACAAACGAAAACGTCGTCCCTCCAGCGCGTTGGGTATGGAAGGCCTGAAGGTCCGTTGACCGGTAGATATTGGAATCCGCAGGACGATGCCACAAGCGGTAGTAATATTGTGTATTGGGATCGAGAGCCGCGATGCAAACCACATTCGGCTCGCCTGCAAGCATTAATAGGGTATCGGTGCGCCACGCAAACTCATTGGGATCTGTCCCATATTCGAGAAAGCAATCCATGTCTGCATCGGCCATTATGTGAGCCGTAACCGAAGTATCAGCAGGCCGTCCCAAGATAATGCCCTGGCTCAATGGC
>DATKWR010000095.1:0-2543 GCA_035529475.1 Sedimentisphaerales bacterium
AGGCATCGCCCTATCGACGGCGTTGAAAAACTATCCCGACCAGACCAAGAACCTCTTTATGCAGTCCTATGGCGTCGGAACACAAGTCGGCGTGCTGCTGCCCTACAGCAGGGTGCATGAGAATGAGGCGGACCATCTGGGTCTGGTGTTCATGGCGATGGCCGGCTATAACCCGCAGGAAGCCGTGGCGTTCTGGGAAAGAATGGCGGCCGGAGAAAAAGGCGCCAGGCCGCCCGAACTGCTCAGTACCCACCCCGCCAGCCAAACCCGAATCCAAAACATCAAGGACCTGCTCCCGGAAGCCATGCAATACTACCGCAAGCCATAAAGCCAAAGGTCGGAACCCGAGATAAAACGCAGTTTAGGTAAGCTAAGGTGACACGTGAGTGTCATCCTGAGGCGCAGCCGAAGGATCTGGCCAACGAAAGAGAGATTCTTCGCTTCGCTCAGAATGGCACTTTGCTGTCACTTTAGGCACTTTTAGCTTTAGGCACCGCAAACGCCGAACCCTGCTGCTTAGAATTCTATCCCCAGATGGGATTATTTGCTTCGGGATGCACAAGAACCGGCGAGGGCGCCGGTGGACCAGCAGGCCTGGAGGTTGTAGCCGCCGCAGGGGCCGTCGATGTCGAGGACTTCGCCGGCGAAGAACAGGCCGGGACAACGCTTCGATTCCATCGTCTTGGGTTCTATCTCGTTGACGCTGACGCCGCCGCGAGTGACCGTGGCTTCGGCAATCGGCCTGGTGCGTACAATCGAAAGGGGCAGCAGCTTGGTCATTCGGACCAGCCTCTTTCGGACGTCCTTCTTGAGCTGGCCGGCCGGCAGCTCATCATCACAGCCCCCCTGCCGGCACAAGATAGCCGAGAGGCGCTTCGGCACGAATTCAGCCAAAACGGTCGCCACCTTCTTTTTCACATTCGCACTGATCCGCTCGCTGATCTGCGCTTCAAGCTCGGCTTCCTGAACATGTGGCACCAGGTCCAACGTGATGCCTATGGGCGCCTCGTTGCTGGGCAGAAAGTCGGTCAGATACCAGCTCATATCCAGCACCGCCGGGCCGCCGATGCCGTCGTCGGTAAAGATCATTGCTCCGGCTGTGGTCAGTTTCTTGTTGTTGATGCGGGCTGACAGTCGAACCTCTTGCACCGCGGTCCCGGCAAGCTGCTCGGGCCACGTCTGGGCAGTTACAAGCGGAACCAGCGACGCTCGCGTCTCGACGATGGTATGGCCAAGCTGCCTCGCAAAACCGTAGCCATCCCCAGTGCAGCCGGTCTGGGGCCATGAAAGCCCGCCGGTTGCAATGATGAGCTTGTCGGCTTGGATGCGCTCCTGTGCGGCGAGGACAACAAACGAGCCGGCTTCTTTGCTGACATCATCGACGCGGCTACCATATATAAACTGTACGCCGAGTGTTCGCGCGCGGCCCACAAGGGTGTCTCTGACGTCACTGGCACGGCCGGAGGCGGAAAAAACGCACCCGTCCTCTTCGACCTTCATTCGCAGCCCCAGCCGGGCGAAAAAATCCTGTGCATCCTGCGGCGAGAACCGATACAGCGAGTAGCTGAGGAATTTGCCCCTGGCCCCAAACGCACGGACAAGCTCCTGCGGTGCCGCCCGCTGGGTAAGGTTGCACCGCCCCGCGCCGGTCATAAGCAGCTTTCGGCCGGGACTCGTATTGGCCTCGATGACCGTCGTGCACGCGCCCGCTTCGGCGGAAGAAATCGCGGCCATCAGGCCCGCCGGTCCGGCTCCGATGATGCAGATTTTCGTCTTCATGCAAATCCGTTCCAAGAACTGCCTCGGCCCACCAATGTAGCCGGTTCGGACGACCGTGTCAAACGGCTGATCCACGCCGGTGCCTTCGGCTTTGAGGCTGCCACCCGGCACCCTGCAACAACAAAAAAGCTGTTGAAGCGCTTTGGACAAGGGTTTATGATAATTGCCAAACGCTTATTGAACCTTAACAGGAGACACGACAATGCAACATTCGACACTGACCCGACGAGACCTTTTGAAGAGCGCGTGCGTGGGGGCCTTTGCCGCCGCCATTCCTATTCGCGGACAAGCGGCCTCGGCCGATAAACGCCCGAATATCGTGGTCATCCTGGCCGATGACCAGGGCTGGGGCGACCTGCGCGTTCATGGCAACCTCAACATCGAGACGCCGAACATCGATTCCTTAGCTCGTGACGGAGCCCTGTTCGACCGTTTTTTCGTCTGCGCCGTCTGCGCGCCGACGCGGGCCGAGTTTCTCACGGGGCGTTATCATTCTCGCGGCGGCGTGCACGGCGTGTCAACCGGGGCGGAACGCTTGAACGTCGATGAAAAAACAATCGCCGACACCTTCAAGGCTGGGGGGTACGCGACGGCGGCCTTCGGCAAGTGGCATAACGGGACGCAATGGCCCTATCACCCCAACGCCCGAGGATTCGACGAGTATTACGGTTTCTGCTCGGGCCACTGGGGCCTCTACTTCGATCCCGTCCTCGAACACAATGGGAAGATCGTCAGAGGCCAGGGATATATCACCGACGATTTGA
>DATKWR010000096.1:0-11023 GCA_035529475.1 Sedimentisphaerales bacterium
GTAGTGCCATAAAAAGCTTTGATTCGAAGATGTTGCTTGATCCATTTGAAAAATAATTCGATCTGCCAGCGGAACTTGTACAGCCGAGCAATCGTCCAGGGCGACAGATTGAAGTTGTTGGTCAGGAACAGAAAACGTTTGCCCAATTCGGTATCGACGTAGTGGATTCGTCGCAGGAGTTCGGGATAATATGCTGAGCTTTTCGGGCCGGTCAAACGAATGGCTTGATCGCTGCGTAAGCCTCGGCTTTTGTCCACCGGATAGGAAGCCCGACGTGTAAACGCCAGATTGTTTTTGGCGCGGGTGACAAAGAATGATTGCTGTTGATGAATATGGTACAAACGCTGAAAATCGATGTACCCTTTGTCCATGATATAGAAGGCACCGGCCTCGAACATCACGTGATCGAGAAAATGCACATCGTGCGTCTGACCGCCTGTAATGCGGATAAACGCGGGAATATTGCCTCGCAGATCCAGTTGGGTATGTACCTTGACGGCGCTTTTGTGTCGGCGATGCTGAGCCCAGGGAAACAGCGACAGAGACAGATCGATGACGGTGGAATCCAACGCATAGACGGCTCGTTTGAGATTCATGGCCAGAGATTGATGAGCATAAAGTGTACGAGCATGATCGATCAGAATTAAGGCAATGTCGCGATAGATTCTCCAGTCGCGGATTTCGTTGGCTTTGGCCAATGTAGTGCGTGATACTCGGGCTTTCATCCCGGCATGGTAGAGTTTGGGACCGGCAGCACGTAAACACGCTTCGATGTCGCGCAAACTCTCGCGACCAGTCAGTTGAGCAAAGGTCATGCAATAAAACTGGTCGAGACAAGTAAAGGTTTTGATACGATGGTCGCCTCGATATCGATCGACGCACGATTTGAAACGCCGTCGTGGAAAGTAATCCATGATCTGTGAGAACACAATTCGACCGTTGTTCATGTTTGACTCCTTTAAGAAATTCAGAGCCATAATCATACATGATCAAATTGAAATCGATACAGGTCATAATTTGCCTTAAGTCTTTAATGTAATTAGTGTTATCGTAAATAAGTTAATTTTTAACGGGACAGTACTGATTCGGAATCTCAAAATAAAGGGCGCCCTGTATTCCTTCCTTGGCTGCCGTACCCACTATAATGCAGGCCGAGTCGATCTTTAAATCGCCGTACTTCTTTTCCTCTTGGATCAATTTGTGCAGCTTCAAGGCATCATCCACCAGAGGATTGTCAACGGAGACTACTGGGCTAGAGCCAAGCGCAAGTACGGCCTTTCGACCGGCCTCGACGGCAACACTCTGGTTTGCAGTCTCGGCGATAATCTTTCCTTTTTGGACACTGACTTCCGTTTTTTGTGCGGAGGTGATTGTCTGAGCCATGAGTAGAATCAGGGCGCAGAGTATAAGTGATTTCGTTCTCATTTTATTTCTCCTTTCTGCCAATCTGGCAGGACAAAGCAAATATTATGATTTTATTCGACGGTAACAGTGAATTCTGTTCCCAGTGCTTCCACCCGGCCGTGTGGAGTGCTGATGAAAAACCGCCCATGAGGACTTTTCAAAGCGGCTTTACATTTGCCATGTTCAAGAATGAATTGAGTTTGCCCGTTATAAAATGTCAGGGCCAGCATGCTGTTTTGATCTACTTCGATTGTGGAATCGTTCTCCAATTTCAGGACGAAAAACGACTTGGCTGCCGAGTGAAACGTGTCGCCAATGTGGACGCTCGAGTCAGGCGTCAGAGTTTGCCACGTATCCGAACCCTTGTGTTTTACGAGTACGGTCCCTTCAAGATCGGCAAGTTGCATTGGTACTTTGGCGGCAAGCTGTACTCTGGTTGACTCGGCAATGTTCTTCCTGCCCAGAACAAAACCCGACAATAATCCGACAGCTAATAAGATGCCTGCCGCAACGGCAGCTCGCTTTCCGCCTAACCACGTTGAGCGATAACCGGCATTTCGTATCTGATGATTTTCTTTTTCAGGAAGCTTCGTTATCACCGATGCTCTTGCCTCCTCGGAGGATATCGTCGATGAGAAAGCGTGTTTGATAGTCTTCTGCAGCAGAACGCTCTGTTCGAATTCTTCACGGCAGGATTCACAAGTTTTTGTGTGTTCTTCGAGTTCAGTGAACTGGCTATCGCTGATTGTTCCGTCGAGGTACTGCTCAATGAGATCTTTAAATTTTTTACATTTGCTCATTTTCTGACCTCTCTAAAAGTGGAGCAAGGTCCTTGCGTAATATTTTATAGGCGAGGTGCAGCCAAACTCTGACCGTCCCCGGACGTTTGCTGATTTGCTCTGCGATTTGCCCCGCAGATAGACCCGCCACAAATCTCATAATGATTAACCTGCGAAATTTCTCCGGCAGTTGTCGCACTGCCTTCCTGATAAAATAAATCTGGCTTTGTGACAGGCCGGGATTCGTTGTTTTCGTGTATTTTATATCCAAATCTTCGAGCGGCATGGAATTACAGCCTAAGGCCGTTTTGCATCGAACACTTCTTCTTATTTTATTAGAGCACTGCTGTATGACAATTTTACTGAGCCAGCCGGCAAACCGAGTTGGATTCTGAAGGTTATGCAAATGTGAGTAGGCCTTCAGGAAACTTTCCTGAGCGATGTCTTCCGCTTCGGCGGGTTCGTCGATTTTGCTTAATGCCAGTGCAATAACCATGTTCCAATGTCGCTCCACAATTGTCCCGAAGGCCGAATTATCACCATGTAATGTGGCAAGTATAAGTTGCCTGTCTCCGGTTGGTTTATGTTTAAGCTTGTCTGCCATCTAATTTTTCCAAAGAGGATTTTAACGTAATTCTACAGTATAGAACGCTGAAGTGGTAAAAGTGTTACAGACAGGAAATGGTTTTTAATCTTTTCGGCCGGCCGTTCAAGACTGTCTTAAAGTATTGGAAGTTGTATTTCAAGCAAATCAAACACACACAAATATATTTAATAATGGTATCATATACACGTTGCTATGCCGGTCAAGGCAAAGCTTCAGCGTTGGTAATTTTTATCACTACCGGATTCGGCCATTGTGAATTATTATAGATTCGCTGGGCGCGCATCGCGGTGATATGCAGACCATTTTCGTCCTGTGTCCATGTTGCTTTTGGATTGACGTTTGTTTGGTACTCGAGGACCAAGGTTCATGCCCGAATCGCTGGGACAATCCTATCGAGAGCCTAAGCCAACCATCCCCCACATCAAGGGCCAGCGGCAGTGGGGCAAGTCCAGCCGGCACGAGGAAGACTGGATCCGGGCATGCAAGGGCGGCAGACCCGCATGCTCCCGTTTCGAGATTGCCGGTCTGCTCACCGAGATGGTGCTGTTGGGTAATGTGGCCCTTCTCTCAGGAAAATCCATCGAATGGGACAGCAGGAACATGAAGATCATCAATGAATCAGATGCAAGCCAGTATCTTCGCCGCACATACCGTCACGGGTGGGCGCTATAACTATTCAATCCAAAGGTATCATGCAACCGTCCTTAAAACTCCTTCCACTGTCCCGGGATGGGGAACTGGAACTGACCATTTTCATCAGCTTTGACGGGGGCGGGACTGTCGAAGTACAGGTCGTCGAGATAGTCGCAGAACTGGAAGTTGGACTTCGTCATCTGGTCCCAGGTGACCGTCTGGCCGGTATGACAGGCGGCGCGTCCCATGATTGAAGTGAGGTCTGAGTAGACTGCTCGCTTTATTTCATTATGCGGCCGATCTTTGCGGATACTGTCGATGAAGACATTCCACTCGTACTGCCAGGGGCTATAGACGTCCTTTGTTGGCGTCCATACTATGTTGTCCTTCTCAATCCGCTGGTCCTTGAAAATGTGGACGGTTGCGGCGTGCGTCGGGCCGGAGAACTGTGCCGCGCACTTGGTGCCGTGAATGAACGTGGCGAATTCAATGCGCGTCTTGTTGGCTCGACGATAACCGCAGAACGCCTTCGTGCCGTCCGGGTAGGTGAACTCCATAGCGTATACGTCGAGATTCTGTCCGTGGTCCTCGCTGTGCGGCTCGCGCCCGCCCATGCCGACTGCAGAAACCGGCCAGGCATCCTTAATCCAGCAGCACTCGTCGATCTGGTGTATCAGATTGTCAATCATTTGGCCTGAGCCGACCCAAAATAGATGATTTCTTCCGAACAGCAACTGGTTCATCAGGTCGTTGGAATCCTCGCCCTGACTCTTGAGCCAACTGCTGCCTCTAAAGCGATTGGCGCGGATCAACGGTATCTCCCCTATTTCGCCGTTGCGGATTTTCTCAATCAGCGCCTGGCGGGCCGGGGAGTGACGGCACTGCAGTCCGGCAGCGACCTTGATGTTCTTCCTCTTTGCCACTTCATCGGCGCTGAGCAGCCGGTGAAGGCCGCCCGGATCGGGCGCAAAAGGCTTTTCCATAAAGACATTGATGCCCTTGCTGATTGCGTATTCAACGTGCAGCGGCCGGATATAGGATCGAGTAGTGCACATGGCGACATCGCCGGGCCTGAGGATGTCGATAGCCTGGCGGTACGCTTTGAAACCGACAAACTTGCGGTCCTCAGTGACATCAATTTTGCCTGGGAACATTTTCTGGAGTTCTTTATGTGACGAATCCATCTTGGTTTTTATGAGATCTGCCATCGCATACAGCTTGACCGGCCCACTGTCGGGAACAGACAATGCGTCGCCGACGGCGCCGTTGCCGCGACCGCCGCAGCCAATCAGAGCCAGGCGGATCGTGTTGTCTGCACCGGCAAAGGCGGAGGGTGCAAGACTCCCGAGCACGACCGCGCTCGCAGCCAGCGAACCACTCTGTTTGAGAAACTTTCGACGGTTGAGTTTGCACTTGTAGATAGATTTATTCATGTTTACCTCATAGGTTAATAATGTAGTTTACAGGAATCCATTTTCTTAAAGCTATGATTATGGTAAATCATCTGGGCCATGAACGCAAGCAAAAACAACTGAGGTTTCCAGTTTTGTGTCATAAATAGTGTTCCTGCATTTTTATGTCGTATTATACAGGGTACTGCATCCGATTTCATTCACCCCGGTGGGCGATGCGGCCTATATCTTCATCAGAGACGGCTAATGTTCTGAAGCATCCGCTATTGAAGCCGCTTTATCGGCGAACCGGTGTTCAACCTTCTGACCAGTCGCCAAATAGTTGGATACGCATCTTCAAAGTCCCGGAAATTAACGTTACAATAATGTTGTCAAGTATTTACGAAAACTTCTCAAGAATCAGGCAAGTGCCAAAAAGTGCAAAGTTCGGGGGTGGTTAATGCTCAGCTCGATGCCCCCTGAGGGACAGATGAGGCACTAACAAAGATAAGTAACAGCACAATCAAATATGCAGAGATAGCATTTCAGAGATTTGTATTGTTTGCCTCGGCATTACCTGTTATACTTATTATATCTTCGGAATCGGACAGGTCAAAAGGGACAATGAGAGAGCCTGTACTTGCCGAGAGCCTGTCAGACAAAGATACGATCAATTTATTGCGTCATACTATTATTTTCATGAGAGGGTAGTAAAGTAAGCTTTTGCGGGCTCATGTCTGTAGCATTTTTGGTTACAGGCTTCGCCTGCCCGGCTTTGGTGAGTACTTACAACCTAAGGATTCGCCCTTCGTAATATTGTGAAGGAGAAATACATCCCTAACTGAAAAACAGAGGTAATCCAGATGATAAATTGTACGAAAGGCCTTAAGAATTTAATCAGAACACTTCTTGTGTTGGCCATAATAATAGTGGCAATGAGCGGTCATCATCCCACCCGGGCGCAGGGTCAGGAGATTGTCCTTTTCGAGGCGGACTTCGAGGACGGACAGGCTGAAGGATGGGAATTGGAGTCCGGGTGGATTGTGGCCGACGGTATGCTCACGGGTCAGGGCCACAGCTGGGCGTGGCCGCATGTAGGACCTTGGCAGGACTTCCGATTGCAGTTCCGCCTCAACCTTCAACAAGGATGTATCCACCTTGTCTATCGTTTGAACGACACGGGACGTTATTTCATCGGGTTTCACCAGGAGGGCTCGTATCTGAAAAAGCAGTACTGGCCGGAGACCTTTGTAGATCTGCTGGAGCGCCCTGTCGAGCTTCGCGAACTTGGACGATGGCGCAACATAGAGATTGCCGGGGCCGGTTCCATGTTACAGTTCTTTGTGGATGGTGAGCTTGAATGGGAATATACAGATACCAATCCATTGCTTGGTGGAACCTTTGCCTTCGAGACCCTTGACGACAGCATCGCACATATCGATGACATTCGGGTGTTGGGCCAGCCGTCAAGCACCTCTATGAACTGGATTCGCACGGGCGGCCCGCTGGGCGGCCTGGGTTACGATGTTCGCATGCGGCCCGACAATCCCGATGTAATGTATGTCACCGATGCCTGGGCGGGGGTCTTCGTCAGCCCGAACGGCGGCCAGACCTGGTACCCGTCGAGCCAGGGCATCACTACACGTACGGGCGAGTCCGGGGACGCCATTCCGGTATTCTGCCTGACCATCGATCCGCACGACAATGATATAATTTGGATTGGCACACAGAATGTGCGAGGCATTTTCAAATCGACGGATGCCGGTCAGACCTGGGAGGAAAAGGACAATGGCATTATTGAAAATGAGGGCATTACCTTCCGGGGCTTCACCGTCGATCCGCGTTCGTCCGACATTATTTACGCCGCCGCGGAACTCGCGAGTTTTGCCTGGAGCAATCAGGAACAACAAGGCCGGGAGTTCGACAAAACCAAAGGGGTGGTTTACAGAACCGTTGACGGCGGTGAGAACTGGACCGCTGTGTGGCGCGGAAACAACCTTGCCCGCTACATCTGGATCCATCCGGACAGTCCGGATGTGCTCTATATTTCCACCGGCATATTCGACAGGGAGGCGGCCAACTCCGACGACACCACCAACAAGCCCGGCGGCGAGGGTGTCGTCAAGTCCACCGACGGCGGGAAAACCTGGCAACCGCTCAATTACGGTATGGGCAATTTCTACGTAGGCACGCTGTTCATGCACCCCGACAATCCCGACATCCTACTGGCAGGGACCGGCAACAACGCCTATCCGGACGGCGGAGGGGTCTATCTGACCACCGACGGCGCCGCATCATGGCGTCAGGTCATACCGAATGAAAACATCAATGCAGTCGAGTTTTCAACGGCGAATACGAATATCGCCTATGCCGGAAGCGCCGGGGCAATCTATCGAAGCGAAGACCGTGGCCAGACCTGGCGAAAGGTCTCAACAGGAAGCGACGGCTGGGGCGCTCCGGGCGTGCGTGCCGGTTTTCCCATCGATTTCCAGGTTGATCCGCGCGACCCCAACCGCCTCTTCGCGAATAACTACGGCGGGGGGAATTTCCTCAGCACAGACGGCGGCCAAACATGGACGATTGCCAGCTACGGTTACACCGGCGCACAGGTTCGTGCAATAGCCGCCGATCCTACCGAACCTGGTACGGTTTACGCCGCCGCACGCAGCGGTTTCTTCAGAAGCACCAACGGCGGCAACTCTTGGACAGGACTGAACAAACCGCCGGCCTTTAATCTGGAGTGGAATGCAGTGGCAGTCGACCCTTCAAACCCGCAACATGTGCTGGCCGGGAACAACTGGGATCCGATCCTTTTGCAGAGCAGAGACAGGGGCCAGACGTGGACGTGGGCGGGAGACCGGCTTCAGGACGGGATGGGATGGCGCGCGATCGCCTTTGCCCCCTCCGACCCGCAGACCATCTACGCCGGTTCCTCGGCGTTTTATTCGGCCGGCGTGTTCGACGACCGGATGCCGGCGGCGGGAGTGTATGTCTCACGCGACGGCGGCACGACCTGGACGGCTGCGAACGACGCTCTGTCCTCCCAGGCCAACGTAATCAACCTGGCTGTTGACCCCGGCGATCCGCAGACCGTATACGCCGCCACGGGCAACAGCGGCCTGCTCAAATCCTCCGACGGTGGTCGCAACTGGAGAAAGATGAACCCGCCGGAGTCCTCCACCACACCGGTAATCCTTTCGGTGGCCGTCAATCCGCTCGACTCCACTGTTGTTTATGCGGGCTTTGCGCAATTGGGACTGCATCGTAGTGACGACGGCGGGATGTCGTGGCAGCTCTCGATGGAGGGCATGCCGCTGGAGACACGTGTCGGCGACATCGTCTTCGACCCGCAAAATCCTCAGGTGGTATATGCAAGCGACCATTTCAGTGGGGTCTATCGCTCGGGTGATGGCGGAAGGACATGGCGCCAGATCAACTCATCTCTGCGAACCCGGGCGGTCAATCGCCTGGCCATCTCCGGCGACGGGCTGCATCTTTACGCCGCCACCGAAGGCGAAGGCGTGTATCGTTTGGACATCAACGGCGTGCCCCCGTTCTCGGCATCCGCCACGGAACCGGCAGGTGGGGGCGACTGATGAACGACACAAATACTCATTCCGTTTACAACATAAAGCTGGCCCTTACCATCGCTTGTGTGGGATTGGTTCTTGCCGTCCATGTGCAGTCCGCCCCGTCGGCTTCGGTGACGGGACTGGTCCTCGACGCTGAGGGTCCTGTAGCCGGCGCGACGGTGCGGGCCAAGGCGACGGCGAATGAGACGACAACCGAATCTAACGGTCGTTTTGTGCTCTCCGGTTTGGAGCCGAACGAGCCGGTTGTCCTGACCGCATGGGCGAAAGGTTATTACATTGGCGGAGGCGATACGGAATACCTGCCCGGCGCTTCGGACGTGGAAATTGTCCTTACTGCTCACACCAATCAGGATAATCCTGGCTATGCATGGTTGAGTGCTTTTGCCGGCGCCGGCTATGCCGGATCCGGCGAAGACGGCAATTGCGAAAATTGTCACGCCGACCCCAACGACTCCGAGGCATCGCTGCCGTTCAGCGAATGGCAGGGCGACGCCCATGCTCTCTCAGCCCAGAATCCGCGGTTTCTGACCATGTATAACGGAACAGACACCGCCGGTAATCAGAGCCCTCCGACACGGTATTTTCACAGCCGCGATTACGGCCGTATTCCCCTGCGACCTGACCCGAACGAACCCTACTTTGGCCCAGGATACAAACTCGATTTTCCCGATTCCGCAGGCAACTGCGCAGCTTGCCACACACCGGCTGCTGCTATTGATGCCGCCTATAGCACGGACCCGACAACTGTCACCGGCGTCGGTACCGAGGGTGTGGCCTGCGATTTCTGCCATAAAGTCTGGGATGTTCGTCTTGACTGGACATCAGGCCTGCCTTATCCTAACACGCCGGGCGTGCTATCCTTTGAGTTTCGCCGCCCGCCGGAGGGACACCAGTTTTTTGCCGGTCCATTCGACGATGTGGCCCCGGGTGAAGATACATACACACCTATCCAGCAGCAGAGCCGGTATTGCGCGCCCTGTCACTTCGGTGTCTTCTGGGACACGATAGTGTACAACTCGTTCGGCGAGTGGCTGGACAGTCCCTACAGTGATCCTAAAACCGGCAGGACCTGTCAGGACTGCCATATGCCGCCCGGTCAGAACGATCACTTTGCCCGCCTGGATAAGGGCGGCATCATCCGCGATCCGCAGACTATCTTCAGCCATCGCATGCCGGGTGCAGCGAACGAGGAATTACTGCAGAATGCAGTCAGCATGGATGTGGAGGCCGATCGCCAAACAGAGCAGATAGTCGTCGCCGTGACTATCACCAACGATCGAACCGGCCACCACGTCCCCACTGATTCTCCGCTTCGACACCTCATTCTCTTGATAAGAGCTGTGGACGAGCATGGACTTGTCCTTCGACAGTCGGAAGGGCCCATGATTCCTGAATGGGGTGGAGTTGGGGACCCTAATCAGGGCTATTATGCGGGACTGCCCGGCAAGGCCTTCGCCAGAGTTCTGGAAGAACTATGGACCGAAGTTTCGCCTTCAGGGGCGTATTGGAATCCTACTCGCGTACTGAGTGACAACCGCATTCCCGCCTTTGCCGCCGATACATCTACCTATGCGTTTACTGCTCTGACAAACGGCGAAGTCACGGTCGATGTAACCCTGCTTTTCCGCCGTGCGTTCATCAAATTAGCGGCCCAGAAGAGCTGGAATGCGCCTGATATCGTGATGGAGCACCAACAGATACGTGTATCCGGACGCTGACCAAAGAATACAGACCGGACAAACGGAGTCGGCGGTTAGTATGTAAAAAGATGTACCACGAATGCTGTGGTATGGGATTGCCTTCACCTTTGCTGTACATATCGCTATCGTCGGACAGACGTTACTTGCCCACGCAGTATAATCGGCGCGTCGTACGTATGAACAGGTGACCGTTTGCGGCGCTGATTGACGCACGAACTACTTCCCGACCGCTTGGTTTATCCATGGGAATCAAGTTGAGAACATCACCGTTCGATGCATCTACCACGGCGACTTCCCCGGCTTGGTTAATTAGGTAAAGCTTTCCGTCTGCGGCAAGCGGGGAAGCTTCGTATTTGGCTTGTCCCGGCGTTCTGACGGTCCACTTAATCTTACCCGTGCGCGGTTCCACACGCGAGAGATGTTTCCGCAAGTCATTTAGCACGAAGAAATCGCCGTCGTAATAGGCTGGGGTTGGAACGTCGGATGAGATTTCCTTAACCACGTCTCGACTGACCCAGGCGACGGCACTCTCATCAAGTAAACCTGTTCCACTTGGACGGATCCCATAGATTGGGTCGCCCTTCGGAGCGCATACAAGCACTATGCCGTCGCCTGTAATCGGAGAGGGAACCAGTCGCCAACTCTTTATTCGCGTGGGATTCCAAGTACTCCACCGCCACAATTCCTCACCTGTTTCAAGCTCGTGCCCGGTTAGTGCATCACCTCCAACTATCAACAACTGTTGATTCCCGTTCAAAGAAAAAGGAATCGGGGTATAATGGCACTGTCATGCCTAAGTCATTGTCACGGCATGAATTAGAAGCCACCTGTTTTTCTGAGCTACCAGACTGAGTGACACCTGTTGATATGTTCCAAGACTTGCTGGTGTAGGCGCGCAACGAACGCGGCAATTCCT
>DATKWR010000097.1:0-6992 GCA_035529475.1 Sedimentisphaerales bacterium
GCGTCTGGCCGGCCAGTTGGCGCAAACCCGACGCCGCCAGGGCCTTTGTCGACTATTCCAGGCGATTCGACAGCCCCCGCATGTTGGGGCATCTGAACACCACGTGGGGAGCGGTCCCCATCAACGAGCTGCCGTCTTTCGAGCCGCTGAAGTACGCAACAGGGGCCTTCAGCAAGTGAGCGGCAGGGGGCGATAGTCCGCACTATCGGCCTATAGGAGCTTCATCTTGCGAAGGTTTTGCAGACAGCGTTTGACCGCTTCGAGCGGTGGAGTGCCTGGCCTTTCGTACTCGACGATATACCACTCCGTATTACCAACGGCCTTGCACAGCGCGAAAAACGCCTTCCAGTTCACGTCGCCTTCGCCCACAAAAGCGTTCTCGTCGGTCTTGCTGTACTCCTTGACGTGGACGGTAATGGCCCGCTCCGGATAGCGGTAGAGATAGGGCAGGGGGTCTGCACCGCCGTGCATGGCGTTACCGACGTCGAGCTGCATGATCACGTCCTTGCTGGTGTTGCCGAAGAACGTCTCCCAGGGAAGCTCTCCATCCATGGCAGCGAATTCGACGCCGTGATTGTGGTAGCCGACGAGCATCCCGTCGGGCTTGACTTTTTCGGCTAATTCGTTGAAAAGCTTGGCGCTATCGAGCCATGCCTGGTGGGAGCTGCGGTACTTCTCAGGCAGGCCGGGAACGATGAGGTACTTGTTGCCCAATGTTTTATTGAACTCGATGGTCTTGGCCAGGTTGTCTTCCAGCAGCGTGTCCACCTGGGTGTGCGTTCCGCAGCAGACCAGGCCGTTGTCGTCGAGCATTTTGCGAAGCTCTTCGGCGCTGCGGTCGTAATAGCCTGCAAACTCAACGCCGTCGTAGCCCATCTTCCCCACGGCGGCTATCGTGCCGGGCAGGTCGCGCTTACAGTCCTCACGCACCGAATAGAGCTGCAAGCCAATGGGGACCTGGCGCTTGGCCTGCTTAGTTGGCTGCTGTTTCTTTTTGTTCTTTTCCGCTCCGAACGCGCCCGAGGTCAACAAAGCCGCTGCGGCGACACTTTGGGCCATGAAGCCGCGTCTGGAAACCGATTCTGTATTGAGTGCTGACATTTGATTCTCCTTTTGTGACTGTCCTGTGCAATTGCCCCGGCACTTTTCATACAAGCCTCCTCAGCAACGCTCTGAGGCATCTCGATTCTGATTATACATCGCTCCAAAGGCTTGTCCAACAAATCTTTAACCGCCGACGCCGTCCTGAGCGCAGCAGAAGGATTACGTGGATTTCCCTGGAAGAAAAGGAGCTGCAAAATGCGTGACAGGCAGACTCACATCGGCTAACCTTAACGTCACGGATGCCGAGCGAGGCAGTAGTCCTGAGGAATATGAAAGGTTTGAAACGAGCAAAGTGGATGTTGGGCATAGTTGTGGTCGGACTTGTCGTGTCCGGCGTAACGGTATGGCCTGCGGTCCCGGAGCTCAGAATGGCGGTTCGCATGATTTGGGGCGATGGTGAACCGGCCGGCGTGTTGCACGGTTTCGTACTAAAGGCCGTCGAGGGGCTGGAGTCGGTTGAAGCAAACTACCCTTTCATGTTGTACGCGCACGACTGGCTTGCGTTCGCTCACATCGTGTTAGCCATCCTGTTCGCAGGGGCGATCCGGGATCCTGTCCGCAACGTCTGGGTTGTGCAGTGTGGACTGATCATGTGCGCCCTCGTTCCCGTTTTGGCGGGAATCTGCATTCCAATTCGGGGACTCCCGCTGGTCTGGTTCTGGGTAGATTTTGCATTTGCCCCCGCCGCAGCAGTGCCTCTCTGGATTGCCCTGCGAGATATCAGGCGAGCTGAAGCAGGGTAAACAATTGAACCCGGACGGGGGCCGGGATATCATCGTTCGCAGTTCGTGGTTCAGAGTCGCGACTACAAACTATGAAAAGCTCGGGGCTTCCGACGGAAAGGGACAAACAATGTTCAGCAAAGAATCGGGGTTGAGTCCTCATGCAACCATCCTGGCAACACTTATTCTCTTGTGCGGAGCGTGTGTCGGTGTGAAAGCGGCTCCGTTTGAATGTTTTGCAGCCAGCGATTTGGTGAGGGTCTTCAGCGATGGCTATCATTGTCCCGAGCTGGGCGAAGCGATAGAAATCTTCGGCATTAGAAATGAGTACCTTTCCGGCCAGTGCGTCATCAAGGCCAATCGGGACCTCGAACACGTGACAGTCTCACTGAGTCCGTTGCGGCACGTCAATGGCTCGACGTCCTTGCCCGCCGATGTGGTAAGCTGGAATTTTGTGGGTTCCATCGCGATTGCCGAGAATACGCCGAAATATAAAAAGACCGACCTGATCCGTCCTGCGCCGGCGCGGTTTCCCGATTATCTTGCCGAGGACAAGGAAATCTCCCTCAAGAAGGACGAATATGAGGCCGTCTATCTGACGGTGCGGGTTCCGCTGGATGCCGAAGCAGGCGACTACGCGGCGACTCTGACCATCCGAAGCGACCAGGGCAGTGCATCGTTGCCTCTGCGACTGAACGTATATCCTCTGACGCTGCCCGATGAACGGCACCTGATGGTTACTGAGTGGTACTCGACGAACAAATTCAGGCAGTTTCACGGGATTGACGCATCCGATTCCGAGAGGTTCTACGAAATGCTCGCGCTGTACGCGCGGAACATGGCCGAGCACAGGCAGAACGTCTTTCGAGTCAGTCTTGATTTGATCACCTTCAAATTGAACGACCAGCGCAAGCTCGAATGTGATTTCTCAAGATTCGACAAATGGGCCGATGTTTTCTGGAACACGGGACACATGGATTTGCTCGAAACGGGATTCGTGGCGCGGTTCGGCGAAGGCGGTTGGTCGAGCAGGCAGATCATGCTTGGCGACTTTCGCGTCCAGTCGGCGAGCGGTACGATAACGATTCCGGGCAAGGAGTTCCTGCCGCAATTTTTGCCTGCGTTCGAGAATCATCTGAGAGAAAAAGGCTGGCTTGAGAAAACGATACTCCATATTGCCGATGAGCCGTCGAATCACAACATCATGGATTGGCGAGAGGCTTCGGAATTCGTGCACCGCTGTGCGCCGGCGCTGCGAAGGATAGATGCTATAGAGAGCACCCATTGCCTGGACAGGCTGGAGATTTGGGTCCCCAAGCTGGATCATCTGGCGACCTGGTATGACGCTTATCGCAGAGCCCAGGACCAGGGCAATGAATTGTGGTTCTATACCGTGGGAATCTTCCAGAAAGGCTCGCTCCCGAACAAGACCGTTGATGTGCCCCTGATAGAATCCCGCATCCTTCACTGGCTGAACTACCGTTTTGGGCTGAAGGGCTACCTGCACTGGGGATTCAATCAATGGACCGACGAACCTTTTGAAGCTCCCGGCCAGCATCGCGGAGACGGCTGGCACGTGTATCCCAAGAAGGATGGGCTGCTGTGCTCTCTGCGCTGGGAGCAGATGCGCAACGGTATCCAGGATTACGAATACTTCTGGATGCTCGAAGACAAGATTAAAAAAATGAAGGCAGGCCTCGGCGAGCGTCTGTCGATCATCGATCCATCGCGCAGAGGCGTAGAAATAGCGTCGCAGGTTGTCAGGGCGATGAGCGATTACAGCAGGGAACCGCAGGTACTGTACGCTGCAAAGAGACAGATTATTGACGAGCTGCTGGCTTTGGATACGACGCCGAGAGTACTTGTTCAGACGAATTCACCCGAACACACCAGAGTCGCAAACGACTGCACCATAGACTTATATGGATGGGCGGAACCCGGAACCAGGATTACCGTTCATGGCACGGAACTGCCCGTCGCAGCGGACGGCCTGTTTATGGAGAACGTGCGCCTGACGCGAGACAACAAGGTGGTTGTGGAAGCCGAACTCGGCAAGAGCAAAAAGACAATCACTCGTTCGTTTGACGTTCTTTACTGACTGTCACCGACTATAGCGTGAGACGAAGTTTTGCGGGAACGTCGCCGCCAGGCGGACCCACTCTTCGGGGTTTTCGCCTCGGCCATCCTCAAATAGAAAGATGCCCCGATAGTCGATGGCCTTGAGCCCGGCGAAGACCTCGCCCCATTCAATAATTCCGTCGGGGTGCATCGGGGCCCGGTGGTCAGGCTTGGTCTTTAGGTTAAACGTGTCGTGCAGATGCAGGTGCCAGATGCGCCGGCCGCCCTGGGCGAAAACTTCGGCTGCGCGGCCCTGTTTGACCATCGGATTGATGCCGTCGGCGTCGCGCAGATGCCCGATATCTACCGTCAGACCGAATCGCCTGGAGCCGATCTTGTCCACGAAAGCCGCGTAGAGTGCCAGACCGCCGCCCATATTTTCGACGGTCAGGCGGACACGAAGGTCCCTGGTCTGCTCAAGCAGCTCCGTGACGGTCTTGCGGGATTGGCCATTCGTGCCGAAGTGGGCGACGAGGATACCGGCCCCCGCCTCTTCGGCGAAACGAATCTCGTCGAGCAGATGAGCGGCTGCATCGCGGCGCTTCTGATCGTCCGGGTCATCGTACTTGCGTTGCAGGTCTCCATGCACCGAAACGATTGTCACTTTCTGCCGCCGGCACTCTGCGAGTATCTCGCCGACCTGGGCGCGGTCCTGCACGTCAAAGCTCTGAGGCAGCACCGTCAATTCGATGTGCGTGATTCCCGCCTCCCGAACCGCGGCAACATGGCGCGCCCCGAGGCGATCTTTCTGGTAAACGGCCATCGAAATGCCCAGGCGGCCGGCGATTTCCTTGGCGGTGTACGGCAGGCCGGCCGACTTTGCGGCCTCGGCTGTGATGCGTTGCGCACCTAAAGCAAGCACTGTGCTCGTCAGCGCGGCGTGTTTGAGAAATGAGCGGCGAGTGGTCCGAACCTTCATGGTCTTGTCCTATCATGTAACGAATTGCCAAATCCGGCAGCTCCCAACAGACGAGCCTCAATCTGTATGATACCAGAATGATCCGTTAGATTTCAATGCCTTTGTCGGTGAATCCGGCCTCTTTTCTCACTTGGCATCCGGGGGCAATTCTGGTAGTGTAATCGCCGATGGAATGGACATGTATCTTACTGGCCGTGTTTCTGTATGCCCCCGCGCCGGGCACGACCTGGCATGTTGCCCAGGAGGACTTGCCCGGCATCAGTGCAGACCGCCAAGTGCGTTCAATTGCTGAGGCGGTCTCACGCCTGGAGGCCGGCGATACGGCGATAATCCATGGGGGCATCTACCGCGAGCAGGTCGTTATCGATAAGAGCGGCACCGCCGAGGCGCCCATTTCGATCAGAGCTGCAACTGGAGAGTATGTCATTGTCACCGGGGCTGATCGTCTGACGCAGTGGCAAAAGGCCGAAGGCGACGCTTCTGTTTTCAGCACCGAATGGCCCCATCAGTTTATCTCATGGAATGAGCACCACACTCACCCCTCCGACGACTACCATCGGCTGATCGGCCGGTGCGAGCAGGTGTTCGTGGAAGGCTATTTACTTCGCCAGGTCCTTGAGAAAGCCAAACTCAGCCGCGGGACGTTCTTTGTCGATCTCGATGCAAAGCGTCTCTACGTTTGGGACAGCGCCAACAGAGACATCAGCAACAAGAGGATTATGGTCGAAGCCTCGGTGCGCGAGACGGTCTGGACGTCCAAGGGCAGCCACGTTCGGACGAACGGCATTCGCTTTCGATACGCGGCCAACCGCGCACAGCACGGAGCCGTGCAAATTTCAGGAAATGATAACGAAATCGAGGATTGCGTGTTCGAATACACCAATGCCTGTGGGGCGGGATTCAAAGGCCAGAGGATCGTAGTTCGCGACTGCATCTTCCAATATAACGGTCAGATGGGATTCGGCGCGGGCCGGGCGCATGGGCTCCTGATGACCGGCTGCGTCGTAAGAAACAACAACACCAAGGGATTCGACCGCGGCTGGGAGGCGGGAGGCAACAAGATTGCGCTGACCAGAGGCGCGATTATTGAAAACAGCCTCTTTACTGAGAACCGGGGCAACGGCATCTGGTTCGACATCGGCAACGAGAAATGCCAAGTGCGCAATTGCCTGATCGCCGACAATGAAAACGCAGGCATCTTCTACGAGATATCCTACAGCCTGCACGCCCATGACAACGTGATCGTCGGAAATGGTTTCGCGTTCTCGCCGGGTGCGTGGGGCGCGAGCGCCGGCATCAGCATATCCAGCTCGCCCGATTGTCTTATCGAACGCAACCTGCTGATCGGCAACAAGGAAGGCTTCAGCTTCCGCGAGCAAAAACGCTCGACGCCGCTCATAGATGGCGGCTCGGAAGCGGTCTGGAATCATCACGAGACGGTTCGCAACAATGTGTTTGCGTATAATCGCGACGCACAGGTCTGGGGATGGTTTGACATAGACGACCAGCGGCACTGGCCAAACTCGATGCAGGAAGGGCTGCCGGCCGACTTGAGTCTCGAAGCGCTCAAGCTGACTTTCGAGAATAATCTCTACTATCCGGCGGCGGCGCAGGGGCTCTTCAACTGGGGCGTGACATGGAAAACCAACAAGAAGTACGCCGACCTGGACGCGGTCCGGCGGGAACTGGGATTCGAGCGCGGCAGCGTAGTGGCGGATATTGCCTTCAAGGACTTGAGCAAGCTGGATTTCCGCGTTCGGGCCGACGACCCCGCTATCAGGATGCAATGCTATCCGCAAGGGGATGTTTTCAGCGTGAAGCTGGGAACCTACATGAAATGATAGACATTATGGAAAGGGACATGAAATGAGTTACGTTCAGAAGAATTCAGGCCAGGGTCGCCTCACGCGTCGCGACATTCTGGCGGGGGCCGCAGCCGTCGTTGGGGCGGCGGCGCTGCCCGGCGTTGTGCAAGGACAGGGCGGGCTCAAGCCCGGGTCAATCGGCAGAGTCGTCAAGAACGGACGCATCAAACAATCTATATGCGGCGGCTGTCTGCGGAAAGCCGGCTTGGACGCCGAGCAAACGGCGAAGCTCCTGGTCGAGATGGGCCTGGTAGGCAGAGACCT
>DATKWR010000098.1:0-16709 GCA_035529475.1 Sedimentisphaerales bacterium
TCTTCTACAACATCTTCTACGTCGGGACTCCCGGAGAAACCGCGAATTTGACGATTGATGTGCCATATCCGTTTGTCACCCAGGGTGCAATGCCTGTGCATGTCTATGCTAACGTCAGTTTTGATGGTGATTGCTTTGTTCCCGCGGATCAAATTGCCGTCTTCGCCGCCCAGCTCGATAATGACCCCGATTATGACCTCGCAGTGACAATTCCAGACACCGGGCTGGTGTATGTGAGGATGCATCTTGACTACGGCCTCAAGAAGGACGTCGGCTACACAAGGGACGGAAGCAACAATGCTGAGAAACCAATAGGTACAGATGTTATTGTTGACCTTGACAACTATGTATTTGTGGTTGGAGGCGGCATGGATGATGCTGTGACAATTCAGAACGAGAACGCGTTCAAGAAAAACCCAGGCTTCGGCGGAATGGTCGTAGATGGGAGTGATCAACCGATAGAGGGTGCAAGTGTCACAATTACTGGACCCGGTGTAAATGCCACCGTCTCTACTGACGAGGATGGTTTCTATTTCTTCTACTACAAGCACAAAGGTAAAGAAGCCACATTCACAGTAGAATGTTCCGGTCAATTTGAGACAGTAGCCATGAAAGCGAACAAATTTGTGGAGGTGAACCTCACAGTCCCGTAGTGTTATAGGCTTGGCGTTTTTTCGCACAACTCAATGGGGCGGCGGCTTTCTGACCTCCGCCCCTTCATTTATACAGGCGGCGTGTTTGACCGTGCGGTCTATTCTATTAGTCGCGAGTCGTCAGCCATTGGCGGCAGAATTCGGCCAAGTCCCGCTCGGCCCCGTTTCGCCGAAGATGCCGAAGCGCGAACCGTCCTGCGCATCGCCTTGCCATACGGCGACAAAGCGGCCGTCGTCGCTCATCGCCACGGCGGAATTGCGCTGCTCACCCTCGACAAGCGTTTGCCCTGGCAGCCAGCCCTTCAGCCCTTGCCTTCTGATCCAAAACATATAGAATCACGCACATGCGAAAAGCTAAGACCAAGAAGAAACCCTGGCTTGCATGGTCGGAAGATGAAGTCAAGCTGCTCAAGACACTTTTTTCGCATGGGAGAGTAAGGGAAATCGCTGAGCGGACTGGACGGTCTTGGGCGGCGGTGCGACAAAAAGCACAAGACATGGGTATCAGAACGAGGGAAAATCGCCTTTGGTCCGCCGATGAAATCCTACTGCTCAGAGAACTTTACTCAGGTGAGAATGTACAAAGCATTACCGATAAACTTGGGCGGTCTGTGCAGGCAGTATGTGGCAAAGCACATAAAATTGGCCTTAAGAAAAAAGAGAAGGCTCCTCTTTGGTCGAGCCAAGAGGTAAGGCTGCTCAAGAAAACGTACCCTCATAACAGTGCACGGAATATATCGAGCAAACTTGGCAGGACTGTTAAGGCACTACGATTGAAAGCAATCGCATTGGGACTTTCTGAACGACCCAATGTCTGGTCGAAGAGAGAATTGGATTTGCTGAAGAAGCTATATCCGAGCAGAACGGCACAGGAAATCGCCGACCAAATTGGAAGACCGCTACAGGCGACAAGGAAGAGAATACACAAATTGGGACTGAAGAAGGAACCCCGGCTTGCATGGTCGGAAGATGAAATCAATCTGCTCAAGACACTTTTCTCACATGGGAGAGTAAGGGAAATCGCTGAGCAGACTGGACGGTCTTTGGCGGCGGTGCGACAAAAAGCACAAGACATGGGTATTAGAATGAGTGAAAATCGTTTCTGGTCCGCCGATGAAATCCTACTGCTCAGAGAACTTTACTCAAGTGAGAATGTACAAAGCATTGCCGATAAACTTGGGCGGTCTGTGCAGGCAGTATGTTGCAAAGCACGTACAATCGGCCTTAAGAAAAAGGAGAATGCTCCTCTTTGGTCAAACCAAGAGGTAAGGCTGCTCAAGAAAATGTACCCAGATAACAGTGCACGGGATATAGCGAGCAAACTTGGCAGGACTATTTCGGCGCTACGACACAAAGCACGCAAAGTGGGACTTTCTTCTGAACCACACGATGTCTGGTCGAAGAGAGAATTGGATGTGCTGAAGAAGCTATATCTGAGCAGAACGGCACAGGAAATCGCCGGTCAAATTGGGAGACCGGTACAGGCGACAAGGAAGAGAATAGACAAATTGGGACTGAAGAAGAGACTCCGATATGATGAGCGTAATCGAGTTGTGAATGGGGCTAGAGAGAAGTTATGCCGCAAGTGCAAAATATGGAAAAACGAGACTGAGTTTTACAAACATAGTGCGGCAAAAGACGGCTTAACTTATCAGTGCAAGAAATGCTTATACGAAGCTCATAGGAAACAGCGGCAATGAACTGTGCACCCGAATAACCTCGTCCACCTTGTCATTAAAGGACTTACGTAAACTTGCTTCGTGCAACTAATTGTATTATCTTGGCGGCATGAATGCCACAAAGAACCTTCTGACAAACCTCTGTAACCTTCTTGTTTGTGCTTGCGAGGCGTTTCGATAGGGTCTGACTTTCCTGCAGGCTATCCTTTGTTCCAGGGCGGTACTGGCTGCCAAGTTACTGGCAGTGGAGAGCCAACTCGCTGTTTGTAAGCACCAGATCGGTTCGAAGAAACACCCGCGGCCCCGTGGTCGAACAGGTCCTTCTGCCAACGGTAGAAGACGGTCGGATTGAGCTGGTACTGCTCGCAGACCTCCGAGATGGGTTTGTGTTCCAGCAGGTGGAGCCGGAGGACTTCTACTTTCTCCTGGGCGGAAAACTGTCGTCGTGCGGTCATGAACATTCCCTTTCAAAAAGTGACTACCAACCTTACTCACTAACACGCAATCTGGGAATGTCCAATTCCGTCTGAGGCAACACATTGGCTTCAACTTCTCATCAGGATAGGGTTTTTCGGAGGGACAATTCGATCGTCAAACGTGAAGAATTCAACAAGACACCACCAACAATCTGGCGATAACTTTCTTGCTTCTGTCTGCTGCAAGTTTACAGAGCTAATATGATCACATTTGATTGGACGTTGTCCAGAAAGTGCAGTACTGTTTGATACAAGAGAGCGTTCTGGGCATTATGCACAAGGTCTAAAAAGGAACACCCCACCGAGCGTTGTCAAAATACCCGATGGGGCGTTGTCCACGTGCCTTGCACTTGTTATGACAAGCACGCAGATACGGGCCATCTATATGATCGGTATAATACCACCAAGTGGTCAGTTTGTCAAGCGGTAGAATCGGAATTTCCTGACTTCCGGGGCAGCGATTATGAGCTCCTACATACTGGGATTGAAGATCGGGCGTAACGCCGTAGGTTGGGTATTGCTCCAGAAGAGTCAAGAACCGTCTATTATGGACATCGGAGTTCGGGCATTCCCTGAAGGAGTTGGCAGAGACACCAAAGGTGCAGAGAAATCCAAGAATACCACCCGCCGAGAGGCCAGGGGTACCAGACGCGTTCATGGACGCAGAAATTTTAGAAGGGATCAGCTTGTAAAGACGCTACGGTCACGAGGGCTTTTGCCTGACGATGATCAAGAACTCTGTGAGTTATTCAAGAGAGAGCCGTACGGCCTGCGAGCAAGAGGCTTGGATGAGAAGCTGAGCCTCTATGAATTTGGCAGGGCACTATTTCACATGAATCAGCGTAGAGGTTTCAAAAGCAGCCGGAAAACTGGCACAGTCAACAGAAGTAACATATTTGCCAAAGAAGGGGGCGCCCTACAACGCAGAATTCGTGAGGCGGATTGTCGGACATTGGGCGAGTATCTTGCCAATACTGACCCGGAGAAAGACCGGATTCGCGGCCGATGTACACTCAGGTCGATGTATGAGAGGGAATTTGATTTGCTCTGGGACAGGCAATCTCATTATTACCAGGAAGTGCTCACAGAAGATTTGCGAACGAAGATTCGCGACGAGATCGTATTTTATCAGCGTCCACGAAAGCCAATGGATGAATTCATTGGTCAGTGTGAATTGGAGCCGGGAGAAAAACGCTGTCCGAGAGGTGACTGGTACGCCAGACGTTTTAGGTTGTTGCAGAACGTTAACAACCTCAAAATTCAAAACGCTGACGGTTCAGAAGCTAAGTTGACAACTGAACAGCGACGAGTACTTCTTGGAGCGCTGGAGCAAGAGAAAGAAATAGAGTTTGACAAGGTCCGTGAGATGTTAGGTCTTAGGCAAGCTCAGCAGTTTAATCTCGAGAAGGATGGCAAGGTCAAATCGTTGAAAGGTGATTTCTTTGCCGCAGCCATGAGAAGCAGCAGCGTCTTCGGTTCCGAGAGATGGGATGCAATGGAAGAACAGAAGAGAATCGAGATTAGTAATGCCGTTTTGGAGCTTGATGACGAAGAGCTTGTAAGAAAGATGATTAATGAATACAACTTGACGGATAAGCAAGCTAAGGGGGTGCTCAAAGTATCCATGCGACGGCGATATATGAGTTTTTCTCGCAAGGCGATTCAAAGACTACTGCCCTTCATGGAACAGGGTGCATCAATTTCTGGGGCTATACAACAAGCCGGCTATCAGAAGGGCATTGGCGAAGAAGAAAACACGTTTGACAAATTGCCCCTGCCTGATGATTTGAGAAATCCTATAGTCAATAAAGCACTGTTCGAGGTTCGCAAGGTTGTGAACAGCATAATCAGTGAGTATGGTAAGCCAACAGGGATAGTGCTCGAGATAGCCAGGGACATGAAAGAGTCCTCGCAAGAGCGCCAAGACAGCCAATACAGAATGCAGGAGAACGAGCGGAGGAATGAGGACGCCAGAATGAAGCTCATAGAGGACATGAATATCCCGGATCCAAAGCGTGATGATATCATCAAATATAAGCTGTGGAAAGAATGCAGGGGCAGGTGTCCTTACACGGGAAAATTCATTTCACAGACCGCGTTGTTTGGCACGAACCCACACTTTCGAATTGACCATATCCTACCGTACTCTCGCAGTCTGGACGACAGCTATATGAACAAGACGCTTTGCTGTGCCACCGAGAGCAACGCAAAAAGTAACAAAGTGCCCTACGAGGCCTACGGCCATGATGAGGAAGAGTACGAACAGATAAAACAGCGCATTGCCTGCTTGCCCTGGCCGAAACGGCGGAAATTTCTTCAAAAAGAGATTCATCAAGATGAGTGCATCAACCGCGAGTTGAACGACAACAGATATATCAATAGAGAGGTTGTCAAGTACGTCAGACAACTTGGGGTCCCTGTTAGCGGTACGAGAGGCAGGACGACGGGTGAGTTGCGCCACCAATGGGGGCTTGACAGCATTCTTGACTTTGCCGGTGAGCGTATTAAGAATCGAGACGACCATCGGCATCATGCTGTTGATGCGGCTGTGGTTGCAGTAAGGGAAAAAGAACATTTACGAAGATTGGCGGAAAGTAAGTATTCCAAGGTTGATAGTGGTCTTCCCGAACCCTGGCCGAATTATAGAAACGAGCTGGCAGAGAAAGTGAAGCATATTAACGTCTCGCACAGGGTGACACGAAGAGCAAGGGGGCAACTGCACAATGAAACATCTTATGGAGCTACGGGGCGTGAGGATGAGAAGGGACAGGAAATTTTCGTGTACCGCAAAAAGCTGGAAGAGTTGACAATGGCGATGGTGGCTAAAATAGTTGATCCCGTAGTTAGGAACATCGTGCTTAAACGACTCAAAGAGCATGGGCTTGAACCCGAGAAGGATAAGGGCAAACAGATTCCTAAAAACGTATGGAATGAACCACTGCTCATGAAAAGCAGGGAAAATCTGAGAATCCCCATAAAAAAAGTCAGGATTGAAGCGATAGTAAATAACCGGGAAGTATTAAGAGACCGCTCTGGCGAGCCATACCGTGTTGTTGCAACGCAAAATAATCACCATATAGAAATATTCAAATACACCGACAAGTTTGACAAGCAAGGACTGCCCATACATGACTCAGAGCCAGTTTCTATGTTTGAAGCTGTTAGGAGAAAACAATCCGGCCAGCCGATAGTCAATAGGAACCATGGGCCCAATACCAAGTTTATCTGTTCGCTTGCGATAAATGAAATGGTCTTGATGAAGAATAAAGGCGGCGAGTTGGACTTGTATCGTGTTCAGGCAATACCTATGTCGAAGCAGATATTCTTTAGGCATCATACAGCCGCGAGTCTTGATTACAACTCGCAATTGATAAGGCAACGGACACATTCGTTTAGAGGGCAAAAGGTGACGGTCGACCCCTTAGGGAGGATGCATCGGGCTCATGATTGAGCGTATTGTTGAAATATCATCGGCACGGACGAACTTATCGATGCGTTGCAGACAATTTGTTTCTATAGCACGCCGGAGATGAAGTCTCAAGCATTCTCTGAAGAAGTCGCTTACCAATTATTACAAATCCGTATCTGAGTGCAAGCCACAACTACATAGCCACTTCTAACACCTCATCTTCTATTATAACAAATCCGTATCTGAGTGCAAGCCACAACCCTGCCACCCTGTTGGACTTTCATACATGATATCCGGGGCAAGTCCCTGTACCGTTTGAGATGCTCGATGACATTATGATGGTCTCTTGAAGTGCTGACCTTGGAATGCAATGTTCAACGACCATGGTCGGAATTGGACACCTTCTGAAAAGAATTTTCTTGCACCCTCGTTTTTGGCCCAAAAATGCGGGTCGAGCCCTAAAAAATACGTAGTCACCACAATAGAAACGCCGGGCGGAACTCCTTATAATAGTTATGTTCGTAGCGACTTTTCATGAGAGGATGCGAGGCTGGTGGTTTCGGGAGTGCTGTCGTTCGGATAGAAACGCAGGAATTCGCGGGTGTGGGCTTTGCGTCGCGTATTTCGCGTGCCCTGAAGTGACAGCGGTGGCTGACTGGTAGTGGCTGATAATGGTGACGCAGGCTGATAACGCGCGGGGGCGGGTCTTTTTTGTCGACGACGAGCCCACAGTCTGCGCGGCCGTCCAAGAGACCCTTGACGACTGCGAGATACCCGTGCGCTGTTTTATCCATCCCGTCGAGTGCCTTGCCCAGTTGCGTTCGGGACGATGCGATTTGCTCATTACCGATTTGAAGATGCCCGAAGAGAACGGCATGGACCTGCTAAGAGAGGTCAGGGAGCTGGCTCCATGGATTCCTGTTCTAATCGTTGCCGGATACGGCGACATACCTACGGCGGTCAAAGCCATGAAGTGCGGAGCCGTCGATTTCATCGAGAAACCTTTTGGGAAAGACGGTTTCGTCCAAGAGGTCAACTTGCTATTGGAGCGGAGCCGCACGGTTCCTCTGGACGGCTTTAGAGCCCTGACCCGGATGGAGATGAAAGTGCTGCGACTCGTCGTCAAAGGCGTGAGCAACAAGGAAATTGCTGGCGCGGTCAAACGGGCAGTAAGAACGGTCGAGGCACATCGTGCCTCCGTCATGCGCAAGCTCGGCGTCCGCAACCTGATAGAGCTGATCAAATTGGCCAGTGTGATCGGACTGGTCGATCTGACGACAAGGCCGGGCATGACCGAGGATGGGCTTCAAATCGATGATCGTCTAAACGATGTACGTCAGACCGAGTAATAGGGTCTCGGCCGGTCTCTTGAAGACAGATGTGCGGCAAGTAATGAGGTGTTACGCGGATGGCAATGCAAAACAAGAACGGCCAGAAAAGCGCAACTAAGAGCGTCTCTTGCGGCCTGTCAAGTAGAATTCTTGAGAAAATAGCCAATTTTTTGAGAAAAAAACCTGCTTTTTTGGCCCAAGAATGCGGAAGACCCCAAAATTACGTAGTTGCCACAATACATAATCAAGAAGAGGTGGTGTATAATAAGAAGATTAGGACACAGCTTAGCCTCAGACTTGGAGGCAGTCGCATGGGTGCATCCAAGTCCGCTGGAGGAGGCGTGCTTCTGCGGTTTCTCGGAAGGATCCGTCTTTTATTTAATCCGTTGTGTGTTGAGGCTGCACACAGGCAAACTGCTTGGTAAGGTGGGACCTTTTATGCCAAAACTGGAGGATTGAATACTATGAAACGCACATCACTGACCGTTGCGATTGCGAGTGGGCTGTTATTCGTCGGATTTCTTCCAAATACTGTGTTCGCCATTTCTGTGAGCGAAGCCATCAGCACCATAGCGGACCGACTGGCAGCCGAGCAGATACAGCAAGGGGATTATCTCGGGACCTGGCCCGGCGAGGCTGACTTTACCGGCTCGATTGTGGCGGGGCTGGCCGGTGCGTACGAAGCGACATCGCAGAGCAGCTACAAGGCCTCGGCGGAACTGGGTGGAGACTATATTCTTTGGACCGCCCAGGGAAACTTTTTCGGTGACGAAGCCCACGCTCTGACACGTCTGAGTCAGATCGCAGCCGATCCCAACAACAACGCTTGGCGAACGGCCGTGGGCGATTTCTATGCCGCCGTCAAAGCCGACTATCCCGGCAGCACCCAGGAATATATGAATGCTTTTGTCGGAACCGAGCCTTCGACGGCCGTGTTCTATGTCGCCAACCACGTCGTGGCTGCCTACTACGTCAGTGCGGCCGACAAGGAAATCTGGCGGCAGGGGCTGATCGGGTGGCTCTCGCGTGTGGATGACTCCTCTCAATTTCCCGTTATGGCGCTGGGCATCGCGACATGGGCCCTGGCGCAGACGGGTCCGTTAGATGACAGTCTCATTTCACCCCCCGGAGAGGGCGCTCCTTATTGGATTGGCAAGATGTTAAAAGACCTGCCCAATCTCCTCTTAAGTCACCAGGTGGCCGAGGGCCAGCCGGGCGCAGGTAGTTTTTACTGGCAGTTCACGCATTCGGATGGCGATCTGAATAATTGCACGGAGGATGCAATATTCGCCACACTTGGGTTGCTGACTACCTCCCAGCTATACCCTGATCCGAACGTGGATTCTGCTGTTCGTGCGGCCCGCGCGGCGCTGCTGGGTGGCATTACTGCAGAGGGCATGGTCTGGGAGCGCCTCTCTCAGGAGGGGGCTGTGTACTACACCTACGCCGGAGAAATGCTCCAAGTTCTGGCAGCGCTGCCGATACCGGGAGATATCAACGGGGACGGCCAGGTGGACTTGGCCGACTTTGAGATCCTGATTAACAACTGGGGGGCTTCGGGTTGCACCGAACCCTCGTGGTGCGGAAGCGCAGACATTAACAAAGACGGACAGGTGGATTCGGCTGATCTTCAGATCCTTCTCGACAGCCTGCAGAATTACTAAGGAGCACGCTCGGGAAACGAATCGTGCACTTCATGACAACATCATACTATGAACACGGAGGCCATATGAAAAAGATGTGGAATCGAAACGGGAAACACAAAGCAGGTCTTGAGACAAGGGTATTGTTGGGAGCGTTGGTGCTCGCCGTTGTCGTGGGATTTGGCGCCGGACCCTATGCGGCTCAAGCTCAGACGCCGAAGGAACCGCCGCCCGGTCAGATAAAGTTCTTTGACCCATTCAGGCTCACGACGATCTCAGTTCCAGCGCCGCGCGTCTTGCCGGCCACTGCCAGATCAGGCGGCAGCGCCGCTGCACCGCTGCCGGTCGGTTTGACGGAAAGCAATCCAGGGGTGGTAGCCTCAGGCGGGGTGGTCGTACAATCCCCGGTTCTCATACCCGTCAGACCAGAGATCCGCAGTCCGTACCGGCCACCTTGGGCCCCAGGAAAACCGCCCTGGGCTCCAGGAAAGCCACCGTGGGTTCCGGGCCCACCCTCTTGATGAACGGGTCGGTGACAGAGGCCAGCTGGAAAGAAAGTGCCGAAGAAATACGTGGGCCGTTATGCCAAGAGGCCGGTTCGCGTTCTTGGAGGCCAATCGGTACGTTTGAGAGGATAGATGAGGCCGTTTGCCGTAATGGCAGCGTGATTGGGTGAAGGCAAGAACAAAAAAGAGTCAGTGACAGTTCGGGAGCGAACTGAGAAGTTGTGTTCATAATAGGCGTGCAGGTTTCTTGAGGATGAAACCGTTGATGACCGATGAAGCGTGGAGCGTGGGAGTGTGTAGGGATACAGGCACTTATCGCTAGGAGTCCGAAGGAGGTGTCTGGGAGTGAACTTCGTCAAGTGTGGGTCTTTTGCCGGGTGCATATCAAAGATGCCTCCCGTGGTAGGTCTTTTCTCGACCATTTTGGTTTGCCTCTGTCTGGTCGGCTGCAGCGATGAGGTGACCATGCCCTCCGCGGGGCAGTTGATGGAATTCGAGAATGCTGGCCCCCTGCGCCCGACCGTAGATATGAACCGGCTGGTAAGGGCCAAGATCGGCGGGGGACCCTACAGGGTGGTGAACGGAGATGTGTTAGAGCTGACTCTGCCGGCCCTATTGCTTGCCGTTACACACGAGCAAGCCGCCGGTGCCGACAAGGCGGCACCGTACCTGTGTCGCATCGGTGACGGTGGAACCGTCGCCCTTCCGCTCGTGGGGGAAATCAAAGTCACGGCAAAGACGTTGGCTCAGATAGAGTCAGCGGTGATTGACGCGTACTATCCAGCGTACACCGTGACTCCCCCCTATGTGTTCGCCCGCGTCGCAGAGTACAGGACGGCCAAGGTCTCGATCACAGGGGCCGTCAACAAACCGGGCATCTATTCGCTGAGCAGCGACCAGATGTCGCTGGTTGCACTCTTGATGGAGGCCGGCGGCATCGCCGATGAGGGCGCGGCGGTGATACGGATTGTTCACGCCGACCGTGGATTGGTGTCCGGCGATCAGCGCGCCGTTGATGGCGCTGAGGAGTCGGTGGGGAAACTGAAAGAATCGCGGAGAATTCCACTGCTGACGCTCAACACGCAGGATCCGCCCGCGGATTCGAACGAGGTCGATCTGGCTTTTAAGCAGTCTTCCCCCTCAAGCACGATCGGAGAACTGAAAGTCACCCACGGTCAAACCATCCTGCTCGTCGAACGACTGGATATCACGAATAAAGAGGAGAGATTGCTTTTTCTCTGGAAGCTCGCACGGGCCGAACCCCACGCCTCAATTGCCGATGCCGACCAGAAACTCTGGTTGCTGGCCGAGCAGCTTCAGCAGGCCGTCCGCACAAGCAACAAAAAAAGCAGAATCTCAGGCAGCGGTACAGGCTCCAGCCCGACACCAGGTGACGGATTGGCCGGACGGGGGGCTGTGCGGAAGAATCTCGCCCAGGGTGGACCCTGGCTTTCCGGTATGAATGTGCAGGATCGCCTCTGGCATGAGGCGAGCCCTCGCACGTTTTCTTACGATGACGCCGGCCGGCAGGACCATGTCGATGACAAGACAATACATGCTGTGACGGGCTTCTATGCAGACGCCTCAAACGAGGGCTTCGCGGCCGATGCGACCTTCAACCAAGGGCTTACCCCGACCTACGCCCGGGCCAAGACGGGGAATGGAAGAATCACCGGCCCGGCGATAGCTGAGAACTCGCAGGAGCTTGTGTTGCCGATTAAAGGACTCAATATCCCCTTCGCCGACGTCGTGCTGCACGACGGCGACAGTGTCATCGTTGAACGGCTGGCAGAACCGCTGTTTTCGGTGATGGGACTGGTCAACAGAGCGGGTAATTTCCCATATCCACCCGATGTTCAGTTCAACCTCATGCAGGCCTTGGCTTCTGCCGGAGGACTCAATCTCGCTGCCGACCCTCGTTATGCCACCGTCTATCGTCTCAAGCCGGATGGAACGATTGTGAGTGCAGTTTTTGAAGTTGCCAATGTCAAAAAAGGCTCAGGGCTGACGGCGGCTTTGAACATTCGCATAAAGCCCGGTGATATCGTGGCCGTGGAGCATACCCCCAGAACTCGCACGAAGGTATTTCTGGATAGCGTATTCAGGATCAATATCGGCACGTACCTGCGTTTAGAGGATGCCTGGGATTAAGAACGAACGAAACCAAATGCGTTTGAGCGCCAAGAGCAGTTGAGAACAACATGATTACCACAAGAGGAAATGACAACAACGTTGGAGGAGAGAGCTCGAATGTGGGCGCGCCGCCCGCCGGTGAGTTGATGGGCGAGAATCTGATCTCAGTTGCATGGCGAGGCCGCCGGATCGTATTGACCGCGACGGTTGTAGCTTTGGGCTTGGGTTTTCTCTACATCAGCAAGACTACGCCGATTTATACCAGCACCTCCAGAATCTATGTCGAGCAGAGCGGCCCGAAGATTATGACCGAGATGGCAGAAGGCGTGATGACGCAGTCCAAGAACTACCTGTACACGCAGGCCGAACTGCTCAAATCCACACCGATTATTGCAGTTGCACTCGAGAGCCCCGGCGCAGGGCAGTTGCACACGTTTGCCGAGATCGACAATCGAGTCGCGTACCTGAAAAAAGAACTGGAGACTGTTGTAGGCAAGAAAGACGACATCATCAGCGTATCCTTCAACTCGCCCTATCCGGCCGAGGCCGCACAGATCGTCAATGCCATTGTGGATTCCTACATCACGTACCAGGCGACTCGCAAGAAAAGCACCTCAGCGGAGGTATTAAAAATCCTCCAAACCGAGAAGACCAGACGCAGTAGCGAGCTTAACGAGAAGCTCACCGCTATGATGGATTTCAAAAAGGAGAATATCGCACTGTCGTTCGAGAGCAAGCAGGGCAATATCGTTATCGACCGGCTTGAACGGTTATCCGCGGTTCTTACGGAGGCTCAGCTTGCTACCATCGAGAGCAAGTCGGCGTATGAATCCACAAAAGAGATGGTAAACGACCCCGGCAAGCTCAAGCAGCTCATCGAGGCCCAGCGAGCCAGAGGCGTTTACATCTCCACGGGAAGTGAAAAAACCGAACTCAAATCCAGGCTTGAGCAGTTGCAGATGGAACTGACAGGCCTGGTGCGCCAGATCACCGCGGGCCATCCGGCTGTTGTGGCGTTAAAGAGTGACATCGAGCGTGTAGAAGCTCAGATTGCGGACCTGGATGCGCAATTTGCCCAGGCCCAGCTTGCCGTGGCGGACCAAGAATATCTCGCCGCCAGGGAAAAAGAAGAGCAGATCGCCGAATACTACGAACAGCAGCGTCAAGAGGCCCTTGCCCTCAACGAGCAATTGGGCCAATACACGATCCTACAGTCGGATTGGGAACAAACCAAGAAGCTCTGCGACATTCTCGATGATCGCATCAAGGAGCTTAACGTCACCGAAGATGTCGGGGCTCTGAATATCAGTATTCTCGAAGTAGCCCGTCCGGCGAGCAGTCCTTCAGAACCTCAGAGAGCGAGGATCATGGCAATGGTATTAGTGATGGGCCTGATGTCCGGGGGTGGCCTGGCCGTTCTTCGCGCATGGATGGACCAGAGGCTGCGATCGGCCGAGGAAATCTCTGCCGTTCTCGATGTGCCGGTTCTGGGCGTGGTACCATCGATGTCCAAGAAGGAAAGCGTCGTCACGCGGGGCCAGGTCGTTCACAAGGATTCCGGGTCCCCGGCGTCCGAGGCCTATCGCACGATCCGCACAGCCGTATTTTTTGGCGCGCCCAAGGGTGAAGCCAAGACAATACTTGTTACTTCCCCCGCGCCTGCTGACGGTAAGACGACTCTCGTCAGTAATCTGGCCATTGCTATGGCGCAGGCGGGGCAGAAAGTGCTGATCCTCGATGGGGATTTCCGAAAGCCGGCGCAGCATAAGATCTTCGAGGTCGATCTTCAGGATCGGGGTCTCAGCAGCGTGTTGGCCGGAACTACGACATTGGAGGATGCAATCCGGTCCACCGAAATCAAGGGTTTGGATCTGCTACCATGTGGGCCGGACGTGCCCAATCCGTCAGAGATACTCAATAGTGAGACTTTTGCCAAACTCCTGGAGCAGCTTTCCACCAAATATGACCGTGTCATCATCGATTCACCGCCTGTGATGCCCGTGACCGACGCCCAGATCCTGGCGGCGATCTGCGATGTAACGCTTCTGGTATTGAGGGCGGAGAAATCGACGAGAAAAATGAGCCAGCAGGCCCGAGATGGGCTGTTGAGCGTCGGCGCTCACGTCCTCGGCGTGATCGTAAACGATGTGCCCAAGAAAGGCCGCTACGGCTACTACAGCAGCTACGGATACTATTACGGCGACTACGGCTACGGCCACAAAAAGAAAAAGGCCGGCGAGAGGAAAACAGCGGCGGCTACGGGAGGGCCGCACAGCTTGGCCAGCTCGAATAGTTAAGGACGACCGATGAAGGACTCTGCCGATGACAGGATAATCAATGGACAGGATGGCACTCTCAAAGGCCACGACGGGTGGAGATTCACGGATATCCACTGCCACTGTTTGCCCGGTCTTGACGATGGGCCTTCCACGATGACCGAGGCCATCTCACTGTGCCGAAAACTGGCCGAAGAAGGGATTGCCACGGTCGTGGCGACGCCCCATCAACTCGGTCGCTTCGAGGATCGCAACGAGGCGGCAACTGTGAGGCAATCTGTCCACAACCTGCGCGAATCGCTCAGGGCTGCCGCCATTGACCTGGACATCGTACCTGGCGGCGAGGTTCGGGTGGACGAGAGAATCTGTCAGCTCCTTGAAGCGGACAAGATTCTGACGCTGGCCGACGGGGGCAAGTACATCCTGCTCGAACTTCCGCATGAGGTCTTCATCAATATCGAGTCGCTGCTTGTTGAACTGGCGTCCATGTGTATTGAACCCATCATATCGCATGCTGAGATGATTGCCCCCTCAGGGGTGCATCAGCGGATCCTCGGCACATGGCTTGAGCGCAGCGCTCACTTGCAGGTCACCGCATCCAGCCTGGTAGGGACTTTCGGGCCTGCCCTGAAGAGAATCGCATGGAATCTTCTCTCTGACGGTTTGGCGAGCCTCGTAGCCACGGATTCACACGATACGAGTCTTCGTAAACCGAGGATGAGAGACGCTTTTGTGCAAATCAGGGCTGAGCTGGGAGAGAACCTCGCTCGTATGGTTTGTATCGAGAATCCGTTGCGGGTCTTGAACGGTCAGGATCTTCTGCCCCTTTCGCCCTGCAAGCAACAGTCCGCTGGGGGACGGTCCGCCAGGGGATGGCTTGCGCCACTTGCGCCGGAGGCTGACCCGTGAGGGAAAACCGAATCAATCCGGATGGCATTGATGCTTCGGTCCGCCAGGGGATGGCTTGCGCCACAAGTCACTTCGATACGGTGATCGAATGGCTTCTGATCGTACTTCTGGCCTTCATGCCTCTTGCATTCGGTGCCGTCGAGGCATGGAGCGAGCAGGTGGTCGTGGCCCTGGCGGCGGCGATTTCGCTCTGCTTCCTTTTGAAGCTCACCGTTGAAAGAAACTCGCGTTTGATCTGGTCGTGGGCTTATGTGCCGGTGGCGCTGTTTGTCCTTGTGGCAGTCGTCCAGCTCATACCCCTGCCAACCGGCCTGGTAAGCGTAATTTCTGCGAATACCGCGGTAATAAAGAAGGAGCTTTTAAGTGATTTGCCGAATGCAGGCCAAGTGCTTTCCTCGATGACATTGACCTTCTATTCAAACGCCACAAAGCATGACCTTCGGCTGGTGCTTGCCGGAGCAGCAGTTTTCTTTGTCGTCATAAACGTATACCGCCGCCCGGACCAGATAAAGCGGATTTTAGGCGCTATTGCCGTCATCGGTGGCTCAATCGCTCTACTGGCACTTGCACAGGACCTTCTTGGGAATGGAAAGATCTACTGGGTGATACCGACTGGTCACGGGAAAGCCTACTCCGGCACATTCATTAACCACAGCCACTACGGTCAGTTTGTGAACCTATCCATCGGGGCAGCCCTGGGCCTGATTATGGTGAAGCTCCATGAGGCTTTCACCGGCAAGAAAGTCGCCCCGCCGGTGGTTGCCGAATACCTTAGTTCTCCGCAGAACCGCCCGATATGGGTACTTACAGTCGTGATCATAGTAGGAGCAGCCACGGTTTTCGTGTCACTGACTCGCGGCGGCATGGTCAGCATGCTGATTGCAGCAGGTTTGACTACCTTGGTTCTTAGCTCCCGAAGGTCTCTTAAAGGCCACGGCTGGATTATGGCCTTACTGACATTGGGTGCATTTATCTGCGTGTTGTATCTCGGCTTTGATGCAGTTTATGACCGACTGGCGACCCTCAGACACTTGCACGAAGCTGAAAGTGGGCGCTGGCAGATAGTCAAAGACATTGCCGTCGCCTGGACCAAATTCCCGCTCTTCGGAACCGGCCTGGGTACGCATGAAGTCGTTTATCCCATGTTCGATCGTGCCACGATACCGGCCCTGGCAGGCCATGCAGAAAACGAGTATGCGCAAGCGGCTGAGGAGACCGGTCTTATTGGTTTGATCCTTCTTTTCGCATTGGGGGTCAGTGTTTGGGTCAGTTATGTCCGAAACGTGACCACTGGATCTGTGCCCATCCGCTCAGCAGCCTATGGTCTTGGCTTTGGACTTGTCGCGATAATGATTCACAGTCTAAGCGACTTTGGCCAGCATCTGCCCGCTAACGCGTTCCTTTCTGCAGTATCGTGTGCGTTATTGCTGTGCTTGGCGAAGACAGGCAAAAAACATAATCCAGCCGCACGTTTTGAAAGGGCATCTCGTGTGTCTACGGGTCTACGAGGGTTAGCCTTGATTTGCGTAGCTGGAGTTTGGGTCTGGGTCTTGCTCGGTGCTAATAACGCCCGACTGGCTGAAGCCAAGTGGAAAAAGGTCCTTGCCGCCGAGCAAAGCCTCACAGACAAGGGTCAGCAGGCAAGCGACCAAGAGTATGCAGATTTGATCTCGAACGCGGCCGCCGCTTCTGCT
>DATKWR010000099.1:0-3101 GCA_035529475.1 Sedimentisphaerales bacterium
AGCGAGGTCTTTATCGATCATATAAGAAAGCCCAAGGTCGAAGACAGCAAGCTCCAGGAGGCCGTCTTCTCGAAGATCAAACAGAAACTTCCGTTCGAGTCTCTTCGAGAGAACACCCTGATGCAGTACATCCTGATGGAAGAAGACAACGTCATGGTGCTGGCCACCGAGCGCAAGAAGGTGGACCGGCATCTGGCGATGTACGAGCAAGCCGGTCTGTCGATCAGGTCCATCGGCGTCTGGCCGATTGCACTGACCAACACCTATGTCCGCTTTTTCGGCCGGCGCAAGAGCGACCTGAATGCGATTGTGATGCTTCTTTCCGTAGAAGCCGACTGTACCAACGTCGTGGTGTGCCGCCATAGCAATCTGCTTTTGGCGCGTTCCATATCGATTGGGTTCAGACGGCTGGATGACGAGCAGGCGGTGACAAGGCTGGTGATGGAGCTTAGCGCCTGCAAGCGTCAGTTCAGCTTGATGTATCGCAACAGCCGGATAGAGCGGTTGCTCTTTCTTTCGGGTCGGGCAACGGACAAGGAAGTCTTTACGCCCATCGCCAAGCAATTGGAGATGCCGGCCCAGGTGGGCGACTGTCTGGCCACCGTGGAGATCGCAAAATCATGCCGGCTGGGGGCGGCCGAAGCGGACAAACAGGAGACCACGGCCGTCATAGACAGAAGAGATCCGCGCATCAATTGGGCGGTGGCCTTTGGACTGAGCCTGTTGTAAGAGCTAAAGGCTTCTGCAAAACTGGAGGTAAACCGAAATGGTCGATGTAAATTTTGTTCCTGACGATTACACTCAAAGCAATGAATCGCACAGGACAAACTTCATATATCTCGTGCTGTTCGCCGTCCTGATGACGGCCCTGGGCGGCTCGTTTGCGGCCCTCAAGATACGCCAGCGCGATCGTATTGCAGATGAAGAGCTTGTCAATAAGAAGCTGGCCGAAGAGCAGGAGGCCATAAAACAACTCGAGGAGCTTCAGGCCAAGCGCAGGGAGATGATGAAGACGGCGCTGACCACCGCGGAGCTGGTTGAACCGGTCCCCAGAAGCATTCTGCTGGCATCGCTGACGAATAATCTGCCCACGGGCGTGTCGCTTTTGGATCTGAAGCTCGTTCAGAAACAAGGCAAGCCGAATACCCCCGTGGCGCCAACCAGCAAGTATCAAGCGGCGCAGACCCAGAAGGGCTCGCAGGCCAATGCGCAGGAAGCGGACGCCCCGGCGAACCCGGAGAAGCTGCTGGAGACGCATATAGACATAGGCGGTATTGCGCCGAGCGATCTCCAAGTCTCGAAGTACATGGAGCGGATGACCAATTCGAACGTACTGGATAATGTGGAGCTGGTGGAGTCGAAAGAATACATAGTGGAAGGCAACACGCTGAGGCAATTCAAATTGAGGGCGATGCTTAAGAAAGACGTTCATCTGACCAAGGAAGACGTCGAGATCATCAGGAGCAAGGCCGTCAATAGTGTGTGGACTTTTTAAGCACCCGTGCCGCTTGGGGGCTCCGTCCAGGGCCCCCAGGGCAAAACGGGTCCATGCAGACTTGAGTCGAGGGCATAATCATGACGGGCAATCTGAGAAAAGTAGTGTTCTTTGTTTTGTTGGCGAGCGTCGCCGCCGTTGGCTACCAGTATATGATCAAGCCGGCGAATGCACATCTGGCTGAGATCAACAGCCGAGTCGCCGCAAAAGAGGCTCAATTGGCCAAATTCAAGGAAGCGACTTCGGCTGCGGAAGGTCTTTCAAAGCAGCTTGAGCAATTGCAGCAGGCCATGGGATTTTTTGAAAGCAAGCTGCCTCCCACAAGCCAGATCCATGAAGTGCTTGAGCAAGTTACGGTCATCGCTCAGAAAGAGGGCCTCAAGCCCAAGACCATTCGGACGCTTAACAGGAAAGACAATAGCGGCTACATAGAACAGCCGCTGAGAATGGAACTGGAAGGGAACTTCAGCGCGTTCTACTCGTTCCTCCTGGAGCTTGAGAAACTTCCGCGCATCATGAAAATCCGCGAGCTGCAGTTGGGCAGAATCAAAGACGGCGACGGACAGATTACCGCTGATTTTGCGGTGAGCATATTCTTCCAGAACGTGAACGGTTAAGAAAGGCAACCTAACCTCAACCGGATACTCAATTAAGGGGCTCAGCGATGTTGTCATTCCTACGCGACCAAAACAATGCGGGCACGC
The DNA here is from genome assembly GCA_035529475.1 of Sedimentisphaerales bacterium. Taxonomy (GTDB): domain Bacteria; phylum Planctomycetota; class Phycisphaerae; order Sedimentisphaerales; family Anaerobacaceae. The sequence continues at coordinate 2,200 of DATKWR010000099.1, forward strand.
CCGGGCAAGAAGCGCCGACCCTCGCGGGCAAGCCGCCGGTGGGCGGTGCGGGGCCGTCCCCGGAGCAGGACTTCCTGACCGTGGCGACTCGTGGAAAACGCGCCCGCAAGAGTGCGACGCTGCTGGCCGTTCTGTTTGTGGTCGGTTTGGTGTGCCTTGGGTTTATGATCAAGAAGATCGCTCCCCAGGCCGCCTCAGCGACGACCAGTCAGACCGAAGAAGCGAAAGTGCAGGCGGCCCTGGCCCGGCTGACCGGCATCAAGTCGGAAGTGTTCAACAAAATGGATGAGATCGTCAAGAAATTCTACGATTTCTCCGGCGTGATGCAGGTCCAGGTCAATGAGCTGGCAAAGAATCCATTCACGCTTGAATTGTTCCCGGCCGACACGAAACAGGAGCCTCTTGTGGGGGAGACTTCGGAAACGGATCTCGCCACGATTTGGCGGCAGCAGATGAGACAGAGAACGAAGGACATGAAACTGCTGAGCATCATGTGCTCCGATCAGAGCAAATCCTGCATGATCGGCAGCAAGATTCTCCGCGAAGGGGAGTCCATACAGGATTTCACGGTCCGCGAAATTGGTGACAACTTCGTCAAGCTCCAGTGGAGCGGCGAACGAGGCGCCGGCGCGCCGCCGGACGGCATGGAAATTGTGCTGAGGTTGTCGGAGTAAGGTGGTCGTTGGCCCATTTGAACGTCATTCACACATAGTTTGAAGGAAACATAACATGATCAATGTGAAAGCCATACTGACAAATGTCATAGAACATGGCGCGAGCGACTTACATATAAACGTCGGCATGCCGCCGATCTTGCGGAGGAATACCGAGCTGATCGATTTGGATTTTGCCGCGGTCAGCAATGAAGACGCCAAAGAAATGGTCCTTTCGATGATTGGGCC
>DATKWR010000100.1:0-2555 GCA_035529475.1 Sedimentisphaerales bacterium
CAGGGAATAACAGATGACAACCATATATTTCGACAACAACGCCACGACAAAAGTAGCCGAGGAAGTGCTCGAAGAGATCAGGCCTTTGTTCTGCGATTTGTACGGCAATCCTTCGAGCATGCACACGTTCGGCGGACAGATAGGGCGCAGAATCCGCCAGGCGCGGGAGCAGGTCGCCGCCCTGTTGGACTGCGACCCGAGCGAGATCATCTTCACCAGCGGCGGCACCGAAAGTGACAACGCCGCCATCAAAGGGACGTTGGCCGCTGCACCTAACAAGCGAACCATCATTACGACACGAGTCGAACATCCCGCCGTCCTGACGGTCTGTCGCGACCTTGAGAATCATGGCTACAACGTCGTGGAGTTGGGCGTGGACAGGCAAGGCCGGCTTGACCTGATGGAACTCGAAGATCGGCTCGACGACGATACGGCCCTGGTTACGATAATGTACGCAAACAATGAGACGGGTGTAATATTCCCTATCGAAAGAATCGCCGATTTGGTGGCGAGCAAAGGGGCGGTTTTCCACACCGACGCAGTGCAGGCTGTCGGCAAAATACCCCTGAACCTTTCGAAAAGCAGTATTGATCTGCTGAGCCTTTCGGGCCACAAGCTGCATGGGCCCAAGGGCATAGGTGTTCTTTACGTCCGCAAAGGCACGCGGCTGTCTCCGTATATGCTTGGCGGCCACCAGGAGGCAGGCCGGAGGGCCGGAACGGAAAATGTGCCCGGCATCGTCGGTCTCGGCAAAGCATGTGAATTGGCGGCGGACAACCTCGAAGAGGAAAACAGCAGAGTCAAGTTCCTGCGGGACAAGCTCGAAGCGGCGATATTGGAAAAGTGTCCCGATTGCCGGCTGAACGGCGATCCGGATCATCGACTGCCCAATACCTGCAATATAAGCTTCGAATACATCGAGGGCGAGGCGATTCTGTTGATGCTGGACAAATACGGCATTTGCGCCAGCAGCGGCTCGGCGTGCACCTCGGGCTCTCTGGAACCCAGTCACGTCCTGCGCGCGATGGGCGTGCCCTTCACCGCCGCCCACGGCTCCATCCGCTTCAGCCTGAGCAGATACAACACGGAAGAAGAGGTGGACTACACCATCAAAAAGCTGCCGCCGATCATCAGCCGGCTCCGCGAATTGTCACCGTTCGTGGTCAAATAAATTATGCCCCGCAGGTCGCCGCAAAGACCTAAATCCAAAGCCGGACCCCTTTTCTTCCCTCGCCACCACAAATGCAACACAAAATAGGTATGGTGTCCCCAGATATCCCCCGATCATAGCGACCGCCGGAGCCCGGCGGACAGGCTTTTAGTGCTGTTGGTCGAACGGATAACATGATACAAAGCAATACGCAAAACTGACTACGCTAACACGATCCCGACCCAATCAAAGCAATAGGCCCTATTCAAATCCAGAGCCGTCCACCTACGAAAGCCGAAAAGTGCAACGTGCACTTTTTCACTTCTTCTTCTTGGCAGCTTCGATTTTCGCCTTGACTTTTTCAAGCCGAAGCTTAGTCACGTCCAGCGTTTCCTGCGATTGGTGGGGCGAGTTCATCGCGCTTTCCAGAATCTGGATGCCGGCATCTCCACCCAATTGCTCTGCAGAACTGGCGAGCGTACCGTAAACACTTCGGACCTTTTCAGACCTCGCCACAGCACACAGGACGGAAACAGGATCCATCTTCTCTTTAGCCAGAGTTGCCTTCTCGGTTTTGGCGATCTCGACCAAAACACGAATTGCCTCAGACCTCTGTGCCGCCCATTCCCCACCGAGGGCCATTCTCGCGGCTAATTGATACCCCCGTCGATCACCAAGCTCTGCGAGGACCTTCGCCGCATGAAGCCCATAGTAGAGGCGCAAATTTCTCTTCTGTTCTGACTCCGGCACTTGGTTTTGATCTTGAGCGTTGGGATCGGGCGGTGCCGCCGCTCCGCTGTTCGGAGCGAACTGCTCAAGGTCTTCTCGCATCTTATCAAGCCCCCCCTTATCGCCAAGGGTTCCAAGCAGATGGGCCGCGCGCCAGCGGACTTCCATCTGTTCGTCGTTCAGCGCTTTTCGTAGCTCCGGGATAGCCTCTTTACCTACACGTTCTGTAAGCAAGGTTAATGCACAATAACGCATAGGATAACTCTTACTTTGAGTCGCCTCGATGATCTGTTCCGTCGTGTCTGTTGGGTAACCGTTCCGATTGAGCTCCGCGGCGAAATTGAACTTAGTAGGGGAGCCTGCGGCGCTCGAACATAGGCACAAAAAGACAAATAGAAGCACCACACAAACACCTGACAAGTATTTCTTCGTATCGGATAACATATTCATGTTGAAGCTCCTTTGATAAATGGCCATTCCCGTTAAGAATACCGCGCCAACAAATCGCAAGTATTGATTGTACAACCCTTCATACATCAACGAGTTTTTAATAGGGACGCACCCTATTTTCCTTGACGGTCTCAAGCACAATAATAGGGTCCGTCCCTATTATCCCTAGGACCACACCCAAGGCCAACACCCAAAAGCGCCTCTCGCATAAACCTGGCCGGCCCTC
>DATKWR010000101.1:0-2661 GCA_035529475.1 Sedimentisphaerales bacterium
CCGTGCCATTCGCCGTTGGCCCAATCGACCATGTTCTTCTCGATGTAGTCGGCCGTCTTCTCGAAAATAGGCAGGTATTTCGGGTCCTGTGTCATGCGATTCATATACAGCGAGCTGACAATCGCCTCGCTCTGGACCCACCAGACCTTGCTTCGCCGGTCGGCCGGCTGATTGAACGGCCCACTATCGTAGAACCCGCCGTTGGTTTGATCGTAGCCGTACTTCAACGAATACTCGAACAAGGCCTTGTATAGGTCGCCGAACGGATGATTCGAGACCCCCGCGGCGTCGCACGCATCCATCAGCAGCCAGACGTTCTCGATGTCGTGGCCGTACGAGACCCTTGCGTAATCCCCTTCCAGCCGCGGCGTCCAGTCGCGCTGATACTTGTCCGTGCAGGCGCCGAGGCCCTTTCGCACGACCGCGTTGCTCTCGATATTGATAAGCTCGATCAGCCGCTCGCGCGCCAGCGGAAGTTTGCTCGCGCGGTAAAATGTGGTCATCGCCTCGAGCAGGTGCAGGTGCGTGTTCATCAATTTCAGGCTGCCGTCGCCACCCATATACGAGCCTTCGGATGCCGGCGCCGGCGTCCAGTCTTCGTTGAAGAACTCGACGTAGCCGCCGTAAATGTTGTCGTGGGACTTCGCCTCCAAGAGATTGAAGATGCGGATGGCGAATTCCAGCACGTCCTGCCTTTGCGTAGCTAAGTAATACTCGGAAATGGCGTAGAGTCCGAACGATTGGCCATAGAGGTGTTTTAGCGGCTTGAGCTTCTTGTTTCCCGTCGCATCGACTTCCCAGTAGAAGCCCCCGTTTTTCGCGTCCCACATCTTCTCTTTCAGGAAGCGATAGCCCACGTCGGCGGCCTCGATATATTTCTTTCGCTCATAGCCCGCCCTTGCCAGGCGAGAGAAGAGCCAAACCGTGCGGGCCTGGGTCACGATCATCTTGGCCCCTTCGCCCTTCGGCTGACCCTTCGGGCCGAAATTGATCGTGTAACCCCCGTTGACGCGGTCGATGCTCTTATCGTACCAGAACGAGGCGATATTCTCCGTGAGTATCTTCTCGAACCTGGGGATGTAAGTCTGGGCCAGGGCCGAGCGCTCCTGGGCCTGACAAAGCTCCGGCGACATCGAGAGCAGAACGATTACAGTCGCAAGTAAAATCCATTGAACCTGTTTAATCCTTCCGGCAACCATAATCTCTCCTTCAACATTTTCGGTGCGATTCATCGCACCCGACCCGCTACCCACTGAACTGCGTAGATTAAACCACCAAGAGCGCCGAGAACCACGAGGAAAATCTTTCCGCCTGGGCAAAAAAGGATTGTCTATCCTGCTTGGCTACGGAGCGTGGCCCTCCGCGGGTCCACAGAAAACGTTAGTCATTTGCTGCTTATGTGAATGCCCACGCGGCAGCTCACGAAACGACACCCAGCCATGACAGTGGTGCCAACGCGCATGGAGGAACCATCAGCGGAAATAAGGTTAGCAGGCGCACCATGGTCATTCGCTTTCAAGAAGCGCCCGTCCGGCGTGAACAATTCTGCATCTGTTCTTAATGCGGCTGCACCCTTACGCCGAATCTCAAAAATGATTTGACCATCAAGCTCACAAACAGTCATTTTGTTTGGATACCTGAGCTTGAGATTTGCTTTCCTGCCATCATCAGTCAAGTAGACTTGCGAACCCTTTACCTTGGCTATATAGACCCCGTCCCTGTTATAGACCTCAAATTTGGTTGTGTAACCAGCCGCCTGTTCTTGAACAACTTCAATCAATGGGATATCATCATATTCGAGGATGATGGGTACATTGATGAAGAAACAACCACCATATTCGACTTCTGGGCTTTCAAAGAAGATCAGACTCTCAGATTGATTTGTCATTTGGGACCTCCGCTATGCTGATTCCTTGAAGATTATCATGCGAACATGCGACGCATCTTCCTAATAATTGAGTATATTGGAAACAATATGCCAAAATTCTTATATGCCTTCCCTTTCGGTCTTGCCTTTAAATCCTTTGCCATAGATTCCCGCGTGAGTTTGCCTGGTCAATAGCTTACCGATGAATCCTACGACCGAATGGTTCAGGCGTCAAGAAAATTGGTAACACATTTCTGATCAACCGCAGAACCATGGTGGGGGCAGGCCCCACTCTACAACTTTCTTGCAGACGGCGTTAATCCGTGTAGACCCGCGTCTGAGGTTCTTGGTTTGGGGTGGGTGGCGCCGGTGGTTCAGTAGCGTTTGTCGGGTTTGACGGCTCGCTGGACCCTTCGGAAGTCTTCGATTTCGCCGTCGTCCCTTACGGTCTGGCCAAGCTCGGTGAAGATCTTCGCTGTCGCCCAGCGCCAGCGCTCGACGTGGCCGTCGGCGAAGGAAAAGTTGCCTCCCTGCGAATGCCGGCCCGCGGGCAGGTCCCACCATCGCGGCGGGTCCTCGGCCCAGTCCCAGCCCCGCGGCGGGATGCCAAAATGCGAATCGTAGATGCTCTCCTCGTGGACATCAACGAAGAAGATCAACTCGGCCGGCCGCGGATTGACGATCTCGGACTCCTTGGCGAAGCTCGGCAGGCTGGCCGACTTGTTGGAGTAGGGCAAGCCGTTGATAGACTGGCTCAGGTTGTAGCTGCGGGTGCGCTTGACGTTCAGGACCTC
>DATKWR010000102.1:0-5891 GCA_035529475.1 Sedimentisphaerales bacterium
GCCAGCGACCGGCAGATTCTCACCGAGAAACTCCCCGACGACACCAGGCACGTATATCTCAGCAACGATCACATGGGCAACTTCATCGATTGCGTCAAATCGCGCAAGACCCCGATATGTCCCGCCGAGGTCGGCCACCGCTCCGCGAGCCTGTGTCACCTGGGCGTGATCGCCATTCGCCTGGGCCGAAAGCTGCGTTGGGACCCGGCCGCCGAACAGTTCGTCGGCGACGCCGAAGCCAGTACCTACGTCTCGCGCCCGATGCGAAAACCCTACGACTACAGCATGATTGGGTAGCACGCCGTCCCGTGCCGTCCGGGGCGTGCGCGCGCACCCATCCTGAGCGTCAGCGAAGGACCTGTCCGGTCCCATTCGCAAGCCTGCACCGCGTCAGAGCTTTCCCGCCAGCTCTTTCAATGGCTTTCGACTGAGCACGACGGCGCCATCTTCCACGAAGAGGCGAAGCTTCGCTCTGGCTGCAATGTCGCAGAGCACGTCGTAAGCCGGAGTATCGCCACGTATGGCCATCGTGATCAGAGTGTCCGCATCCTCAACCTGAAAAGGCGGGGCTTTGTCACCCAGCCGGCACTTCAACATCCAGCAGATCCCCTCGACCACCTCGTCAGCCGGCATGTCAAAATACTTGGATTCGTATCCATGGCTCTCAAGCAGGCACTTCCTGACCTTTAGCTCCGATTCCGCAGGATCAGCAACGATGTAGTTCTTCTTGTTCAACAGCGGAAGTAGAGAGCCCGGCATCAGGCTGACGGGCCCAATGAGCCGGCCCGTCTGGTAGTCGCGAAGGTAGAATTCATTCGTTTGCACGGAGTTGGCATCGCCACTTTCAGTTTGACTCGCAAGGGACGACTGTTGCGCTCGTATTTTTTGTACTAAGTCAGCTTCCTCCAGTGGTATTTCTGGATCTGCCGCGAAATGAGAAGGGGATTTGTACCAGTATCTCAGACCCTTGACCTTGTCGTCCACGTACATCCCATCGACGATACCCATCCCCTCCAATGTGAACTCTCCATCCGCAACCTCCACGTTCGGTTTGAAACTCTCAATCTTGCCCACCGTATGGCGATGGTTGCTGGGCAACTCGTTGTATTCAAACGCCGACACATACCACGTCGAATCAGACTTGGCCCATTGAAGTTTTGCCTGCATCGCGTGCCACGAGCCGTCGGCGTTTGTGAACTTCCTCTCATAGAAAACCGGCCGGTACCCCTTTTGTGTATCAAACGAAATCGTGACTTGAACATCGTATTCTTTTGGATCATACTCACGCCGGACCACAATGTGCGCGCGGATTGATAGACGCAGTATGCCGTTGTCCTCCAACTCGATGGATGTGTCCGGCGATGGTCTTGGATTCTCCAGCTCATATTGCAGCCATTTGGCCAGTGACTTCTCGCCAAGAACTTGGAAGAAAGTATCTGGGTGAAAATCCCACCCTACCGCGTGGTCATAGTTGTCCGGCCGGTCAATACAATAGACCTCGTGCAGCACTTGAATGCAGACCTCGTCCGAGCGGGCTGTGGCACGTATTCTTGAACCTCTGTGCTCCCGGTCGGATTCAAAGACATCCACTCTCGACTTCTTATCCTTGAACGCGAAATCCATGGTTAGCTCTTTACCATCGAGATCCCCGAAGAAGTTCTCAATCTTCATTACAGCAGTTCCTCTTCCTGTAACTGGCTGTTCCACAGCCTTCAGCGAAGAAAGCACGATTCTCATTACGGCGTTCGGATCGTCCAGTGGCAAGGCCACCTCCAAAGGTGCGCAGGCCGCACTGCAAACCAGACTCACGAGAACCAGAGCCATGCCAAAGAGCGGGTTCTGGCGCATAACTCGACTACCCAACATGAGACACCTCCTCTTAAAGCTGGTCTTGAACGAAAATGTTTACATGACATTCCTGGCGGGTACCAACAGCGTACGCGCATTGACTTAGGGATCCACCCTGAAAGCATACCCGTCCGCTAACAAACATACTACATTGCAAGGCGGCAATTTGCAAGAAGAAGATGGAAAAGGCGTACATTCTTCTTGGGAGTCAGTCGATTTTGGGCTTGGAGAATCACTTCCAACGCTTTGCGGTCTGTGCCTTGTCAAAGCCTGATTCCAGTCGAATGCTCGAGATTCGACGCTGGATAAGCCTCAGACCAACCTTCCGATCCACGAGCGACAGTGAACACGCTCAGCATCGCGAATCAGCGTGTGAATTCGTAGGCCCCGAGGTCCACGATCCACCGATAGGTCGGCAAATCCGCCGTGCCCGTATCCGCAGTCCCGGTATCATCCACGAACCGCGCGTGGCCATCCGGATCGAGGGCAATGCGTTCCGCCCAGTCCTGGTCCGAGTCGAGGTCATCGGTGTCGGCGGGGACTGCGCTGTTGTTGCCGGCGTCGATACAGGGTGATCCGGCGCCCAGGCGCAGATTGTCATCCTCTGTCCCAACGACGCCGTCGGCGCCCGCGGGATCCTGGAAGAGCGGATCCTGCCCCAGATTCTTGGCGCCCCACGTGACCGAAGCGGATCCCTTCTTCACGATTCCGTCAGCGCCGCCCTTGACGTCGCTGTATGAGACGATCAACTCCGCCTCGCGATCGTCGGTGCCCTGTAAAGAAATCAGCGAGGCACCTGCAGAGGTTTGGTCCCAGAGGATACAATTGGCCAGTTCCGCACGCGCGCCAAAGACGGCCAGCGCACCGCCGCCCAGGGCGCCCTCGGCCAGATTGCGATAGAAGGTGCAGTTGGTCAATACGCCCGACCCGTCCGATAGACTAACAGCGCCGCCATCCAGGAATGCGAGGTTCCCGCTGAAGAACCCGTTGACGATTCCCATATTCGGGCCCGCCGCAAAGACGGCCCCGCCCGAACCGAATCCGGCGTTGCCGAGGAATCCGCAGTTGGTCAACCTGAAGTCACCGTCCCCGCCGGCGAAGACGGCACCGCCGTCCCGCGAGCGGTTTCCCTGGAAGGTGCAGCCAATCACGGCCCCGCTGCCATCCTCGAAGTATAGCGCTCCACCTTGAAGACCCGCGTGGTTGGCCTGGAAGAAGCAATCGCGCAGCGTCGGGTCGCTTCTGAGGCTGTGCAGTGCGCCGCCCCAGCCGCCCGACCAGTTGAGCTGGAACGTGCAACTCAGGAACGTGGGTGCGCCGAAGAAACACGAAGCTCCGGCTCCCTGGCCCCAGCCGTCCAGACCGTCGCCGGACAGGCGGCCTGTGCGGTTCTCCTGTATCGTGCATTGGGCGACGACGATGTCGCTGCGGATGAGCTGGATGCCGGCCCCGTCGTGGCTGTTGCCTCCGGTAATGACAAGACCTTCGAGCAGCGTGGTAGTGTCAACATCCTGGGCGGTGACCACGTGCAGGCTGTTATCCAGGCGCGTGAGCTCACCATAGAGATCGTGGACATCGTTGATTGCGCTGTCGTCGCCGTTGAGGTCTCCGCTGAGGATGGTCAGATACGTGACGATATTTCGCGTGTCGGGGTTCGTGCTCCCCAGGCCGGCGTAACCTCCCTTGAGGGCTGCACCGTCGGGGATCGCAAAGCTCAGGGTGTAGTCGCCCCGCGTGCGGTTCTTTCCTTTGTCAGGTGTGTAAAGACCCTGGGACACCAGAATCTGGTTCTGCCTCTGCGCCACGTCCAGGGCGTCCTGCAGCGACGTGAAGGCGTTTGTCCAGCTCGATCCGTCTGCAATGCCCTTGGCGCGGTAATCGACATAAATCCGCGTACGAAGGAAGTTGGCGACGAGCGTATAGTGGGCGTCCACGAGGACGGTGGTCTGTGGAGCGTTGGGGTCCGCCACGCGGCCGGCTTCGACGGCGCTGCCGGACCAACGCGTGAAGTGATATCCGTTCTGCGGAGTGGCCGTCAGGTCCACTGTGGTGCCCGGTTTATACTGAAAGACGTTCTCTCCGGGGGAGACGACTGTGCCGCCCCCGCTGGAGCGGACCGTCAGCGAGCGATAGCCGGTGGTCGCCTGTCCCAGTGCGACCCAGCCGGTCTCGGCGCCGTTGGCGTTGCGGGCCTTGACGCGGAAGCTGTATGTCGTGAAAGGCACCAGGTCGAAGTTGTCCCAACTGAGTCCGCTGATCCAGCCGGAGTCGGCCCCGCTGGTGACGTTCTGGCAGCGGTAGAGCGTGCCGAAGGGGTTGCCGTTGGGCGCCCAATTGACGCGGATGCCGGTGTCGGTGACATACGAGAAATCAGCCGGCGCCGGGGGGTTGGCCTGGGTGTAGGTGACGTTCATGGAGCCGTAGGGGGTTTCGTCCCCGTCACCGTTGCGGGCCTGGGCGCGGAACATGTAAGGGGTGTTGGGCAGCAGGCCGGCGCTGGTCCAGAAGCTGTTGTTCTGCTGCCAGACGGACAATTCGCCCGTGGTGACGTTCTCGAACTGAAGGCCCGATCCTCCGCGGTTCAATCCCGCGGGGGTATTTTCCGAGCGGACCTGGATGCTGCCGGCAGTGATGGTCCCGAAGACTATGCCGGCAGGTGTCTCAATGGCCGAGTATTTGCGCGTCTCGGCGGAGAAGCCCGTTTCCACGCCGGCGGCGTTCTGCGCTTTGACGCGGAAGGTATATTGCGTGTTCGGCTGCAAGCCCGTGCTGTCCCATGCCGTCAGGATGGTCCAGCCAGAATCCGCTGAGGCGGTGACATTCTCGCAAAGCGAGAGCGTGCCGGGCGGATTGGCGTTGGGGCCCCACTGGACCTGGATGCTGCGCGTGGTGATCCCCATAAAGACAGCGCCGCTTGGGATATTGGCATGGGTATAGGCCGAGCCGATTGGTCCAAACGGTGTTTGCTCCCCGTCGCCATTGCGAGCCTGAGCGCGGAAATCGTACCGGCGGTTGGGGAGCAGCCCGTCGCTGGTCCAGAAGCTGTTGTCGCGCTGCCACGGTGACATGCGCCCCGCCGTTAAGTTCTCGAAGCGCAGGCCCGACTGTCCCTGGTTCAGGCCCGAGGGGGTGTTTTCCGAACGCACCTGAATGCTGCTGGTCGTGATAGCCCCGAAGACCACACCCTCGGGATTCTCGATCACTGCATACTTTTCAACGACGTCGGAGAAAGCCGTTTCGACTTCGTCGCCGTTCCGCGCCTTGACGCGGTAGGAGTGCTTGACGTTGGACGAGAGGTCCGTATCGAGCCATTGGGTGTCGGTGATCCAGCCGGAGTTTGCACCGCTGACGGTATTCTCACACCAATATTGTGTTCCCGCCGGATTCCCGTTCGCTCCCCAGTGCGTCAGGAAACTATTGGCGGTCACGTTCGAGAAAACAACCGCCGTCGGTACCATAGCCCGCGTATAAACCTCAGCCAGGGGGCTGAACTCAGTGTAATCGCCGTCGCCGTTTCGGGCCTGGGCCCGCAAGGTGTACCGCGTGTTGGGCAACAGTCCATCGCTTGTCCAGAAGGTGTTCTGCTGCTGCCATGCCGACATGCGGCCGGCGGTGACGTTCTCCAGCTTCAGGCCGGACTGGCCTCGATTCAGGCCCGAAAGAGCATTGCTCGATTTGACCTGGATACTGCTGGTGGTAATCTCGCCGAATGCCACGCCAGCCGGCGTTTCAATGGCCGAATACGCATACCGAACGGTTGAGTATGCCGTTTCGTTGCCGAGGCCGTCGCGTGCCTTGACGCGGTAGCCGTACTGGTGGTTGGGATTCAGACCCACATCCGTATAGGAGGGCTCGAACTGCCAAGGCGAGTCCGAGCCGCCGGCGCCGCCCGTCGGGCTGGAGACGAAATCGAACAGGTATTCCTCCGGTCCCGACACATCCCGCGCTATGTCGGCCACCATGATGATCGACGAGGTATCGAGCTGATCGGGATCGAGCGACCAAACGGTCGGGTGCGAAATGGGCGGAACCGTCTCAGGCAG
>DATKWR010000103.1:0-2547 GCA_035529475.1 Sedimentisphaerales bacterium
CAGTGGCAACGGATGAGAATGCCAGGGACCCATGCCGTCGCGGCTGCCACGCAGCCAACGACCCGCATCACCCGGTGATCTCGTTGCCTCGTCTTGAAAAGAGGGTTCTTATTGCTGAACCGCCATACTCATCAACTCCAAAGTCGCGGTACAGCCGCGCAAACAGGCCAACCGCAACTAACCGTCTAGTATAGCAGAAGCCGTACAAGAATCCGACAAAATCTGCGCAAATAGTGTCGGGATTTGCGCAAAACTATGAAGGGGGGGCTCGGCTGGTGATGCATGCTGCTGGCGAGGGGTAATGTGGTACTCGAATAGGGGGATTATGGAATCGGCGGTTGCTGCCGGTGCGGATCACCGCGGAATTCGTTGCGGTAGTCGACCGGCGTGATCCCGGTTTCCTCGTGGAAAAGCGTGCTGAAGACCTGGCGGCTGTTAAACCCGGACAGCAAAGCCACCTTGAGAACCGGCAGGTCGGTTTCGCTCAACATCCGCTTGGCCCGTTCGATGCGAATTCTGCGCAGCTCGACGGCCGGCGGGTGGCCTAAACACGCGCGAAACTTCAACTCCAAGGATCGCCGTGAAAGAGCGTGACCTGCTTTCCGCACGCTAGATTTCGTGAAGTTGGGGCATTGTGGAAGTTGAGGTAAACAAGAAACGGCCTTTCTGTCAGGATGTGGGCTTGGAACATTCACATTCACCTGGCATGGAGGCCGTAACTATGAGCCTGACAGAAGATTCAGTTCCTGGCAACACCATTCACGAAATTCGCAATCAACTCGAACAACTGCTCCAGTTCGTCGAAAAGTCGGCTCAAGATGCTCTGCAGCTATACGATGTGGAACGCCACGTGTTCGATGAGTTCTTGAAACTTGGGCACAAGTGTGTTGATGTCTTCATCGGCCTTCAGGGAAAGGGGGATCTCGGCGAAAGCGTGACTCATGGTGATCAGACTCTGTACCGTTCCTCGTCACCTCACCCGCGTCGTCTGCGGACCGTTTTTGGCGAGCATGAGTTTGAGCAATTCGTCTATTCGCGTGGTGCCAATCGCAAAATCGAGCTTAAACCTCTGGACGCCAGAATGGGATTGTCCGGCCATGTCCATTCGTACCTGATGGAAGAGTTCTCGCAGATGTTTTGTGTGGAATCGGCATTCGCACTCTCTGCGGAGAACTTGACCCAAGTCTTGGGAGGCACGTTTTCGGTCAATACGTTGGAATTGACGAGCCGGCGGATGGGGGCTCAAGCGGAACAATTCCTCGATAACATCCCCAAGCCTGATCCCAAGGCAGAGGGAAAGTTCTTGATCGGATCTGCCGATGGCAAGGGCGTACCCATGATTCTTGAGGATACGAAACAGAAGCCCGCGATGGACGACAGCCAAGAGCGACCTGGTAATCGCAAAATGGCGACCATCGCTGCCGTCTATTCAGTCGCCCCGTATGTGCGTTCGCCGGAGGACGTTATTGCCGCACTGTTTCGCGACGACTTCGCCAACAAGGACCATCAGCGCCCCAAGCCCCAATTCAAGCTCGTGACTGCCCACTTTCCCGAGATTCATCAAGACGAGCACAAAACGATCAAGTCGACGGGTACCGACGAAGCTTTCGCGTGGATGGCAGGGGAAGTTGACAAACGCCGAAAGCGAAAGCAGGTATTCATCACCCTCCTGGACGGCGACCCCAAGCTCTGGAACAAGCTGCCGGAGTTTCTGCCCGCAGACACGATCGGGATTCTCGATATCATTCACGTCACGCAATATGTCTGGAAAGCGGCCAAGGTATTTTGTAAATCGCCCGACGATATCAGAGCTTTTGCACGCGCGCGAATCTTGTGGATTCTTCAAGGTCGCGCGAGTTCCGTCATTCGAGGCCTCAAGCACATGTCGACAGCCCGCAAGCTAAGCGGCAAACCAAAGGAAACGATTGCTACGGTTTGCGGATACTTTGGCAAGCATCTCGACCACATGCGTTATGACGAGTATTTACGAGAAGGCTATCCAATTGCCAGTGGCGTGATTGAAGGCGCTTGCTGCCATTTGGTCAAGGACCGGATGGAGCGGAGCGGGATGCGTTGGCGACTACCAGGAGCAAAGGCTATGCTAAACGTCCGAGCCGTCCATCAATCGGACTATTGCACTGAATTCCATACCCATCGACGCCAAACAGAGCAGGCTACGCTCCATCCACTTCGCGAGTTGCTGAACGAGTATCATCCAGTCCAGCTTGTCGCATAGCCTCGCGGATCACAGGTTACGCTCACTCCCGACTTCGTGTTATCCAGTCTTCTGCATGCGGATACTGTTCTCCGCCACCAGTTCAACTTCCCCGATAAATAGGTTGTCTCCCGACCGCCATTCGTGCGGCACGATCCGTTTTCCGTTGACGAAATGGCCCCCCCGTGGGCCACTGCGGTCCTTTCCATGAAGGATCACTTGCGTCTTGCCGCTGGGCTGCCTGTCGCCGACGTAGACGCCCAGAACGTCATTGAGATAGCGGATCGGTGAGGGTTGCTCACTCGCTGTACGGTCTCCTTCTGCCGGTTTCG
>DATKWR010000104.1:0-24990 GCA_035529475.1 Sedimentisphaerales bacterium
TTTCAGAGTTTTGATCACTCTCTCTGTGACAGAAATTGAGCCATGTTTTCCTACTGCTCCAAAGCGAGGTTTTACATTCCAACTATCCAGTAGTTCTGCAAAAACATTTCCGGTGAAAACACCGGCCTGATCTGAAATAATATGTTTTGATCTGAAATAATATGTTTAGGTGCTCCATGTTTTTCGATAGCACTTTCCAAAGCATTATTGATCCATCCTGCATTGGGTCCTTCAAGCGGAGTCACGGACATGACTTTACGGGAAAAATGATCAATCACAACAAGGATATGAATAGGCCAGAGTCCCCAACACAAAACCATTGTGGTGTCGACAGACCAAACATGATTTGGATACCAGGCAGGAATGGAGCGGGATTCTGTTTTCTCTTGAGCTTCTCTCGGAATTTCAAAAGATGTAGGAGTGTTTCGGGGCTTTGATCTTTGAAGGATATTGCGAACAGTAGAGGCTGAGATAAAGATATTCAGGAGAGCTAGCTGGTTTGCTATCCGAATCCGCCCCCAGTCGATGTTTGATTTTGTTATTTGCCATATCAGAACTGCAATTTCCATGGGTGTTTTATTGGCTGGAATACGGGTTTGCTGCCGATCTTCGATCTTATGCAGCCACCGGTAGAGAGTAGATCTGGCGATGCCAAAATACTCAGTTATCCTACGCCTTGGTATCTGGTATGTTTCCATTTGCCAGAGGATGAGGAGTCTCTCGCGGACCTCATATCGCGGCTTCTTGCCCTTCTTGTGGAGGTGTTTCTGAAGGATCAATAGCTGCATTTCGAGCTGATAGACCCTGTCCTTGAGAAAGAGGATTTCCCTGGCTTGGGCGTCGGTGTCCATAGCCGCCAATCGTTTCAGGCTTCGCCTGCGGACCCGTCCCGAGAATCGAGCGGCCAACAAGGCGGCTCTGACGAGCAGTGAGACGGCGGCATTGAGGATGTCGAGATTCTCTGCCATGGTGCCTCCTCCAATGCTT
The DNA here is from genome assembly GCA_035529475.1 of Sedimentisphaerales bacterium. Classification (GTDB taxonomy): domain Bacteria; phylum Planctomycetota; class Phycisphaerae; order Sedimentisphaerales; family Anaerobacaceae. The sequence goes on from DATKWR010000104.1 coordinate 988, forward strand.
CACAGAGCGACGGACGCCGATTCGAAAGGCATTATAGCGTCGGATGGGGGCAAAAGCTAGTACGCAGCCGCGGGGACGTGAGTGCCTGTAATGCAAGAGGATAGAGCGACGCCCACGGTGGTCCCATTGGCGATTGACAGGCACAGGCTGTCCGGAGCTGAGCGTGCGCAGCCTGCCGCGAGGCTCGCACTGGGCCGCCAAGTGGTTGAATCCGCGCAGCGGCGAATGGACCGAGGCCGGCACGCTCACGGCAGACCAGCACTACAAGATCAAGCTGCCCAAGCCGCCCACCGACGACGATTGGGCCTTGAGTCTGTCGCGGTCTGATATCAGCGACGGCGACAAATGATGCTCGTGCGTCTGATATGTCTTGCTCCGATTCACGATACAATTACAATGGAATTCCTGACCCTGCTGGTGTCCCTGGTAAGACCGAAAGGAGCGACAATGAGCCATACGCTAAGACCGAGCCATGACAATCGAGAGACAGGCCTCTCCGGCGCCGGAGGTATCCGTGAACGTCCTCAACGTCGTACCCGTCCCGGCATCGATTTCCGAAACTGGAGCGTTTAAGCCCAGGGGCGCATAGACCCGCTCGTCGGACGCCACGAGCAGCCTCGTGACCTGCGGCGGTCCGGACCGGAAGCCGATCAAGTGCGATACCCACAAATCCAGCGGTTTCTTCCAGAGCAGGACGCCGTTGAAGGCGTCCCGGGCGAAGATCGACCACTTGCCAGGCACGCTTAGGTCAGCCGACGTGAATCACGAGGCCGCCCTTTACACCGGTGGTCACGAGGATCTGCCTGCCCAATACACTGGCATCGCCGGCAGACGCCATTCCAGCGACAACCGATTGGCACACGAGCAGAGTCAGAGAAAGCACAAGAAACAGGAATCGCGTCATCATCATTTCCTTTCCGCCCCAGTTTGACTCCCTGTAACCGTCCACGGACATCATCAGTAGTACCGGGCAACACATCCAACATTAGATACTGGACCGACCAACGTCAACTGTGAATTCTCCTAAACAGCCCGTTGACACTATGCCACAACCGGAGTATAGTTCATTCAAAGGTGCCGAACACAGTTTGCCGGCGCGGCGGGCGGGTGCAACAAGACATAACCGAATGGGAGCAATAGCCAAAACCACAAACTCCACTATTATGTGAGGAAAACAGGATGATAGAGTGCAAGTCAAAAGTGCCAATGGCCCTAACATGGGTGCTCACAACTCTGGTCGTATTGCTGCCAATGCACGCTTGCGAAGTGTCATGGGCTGAGTCAGCCGTGAACGAGAACAGCCGGACGGGGGCAAACCCCTGGGTTGTTTACGACGGCTTCGACGGCCCGGGCAAAGGAAAACATATTGTCCTGGTTTCCGGTGACGAAGAATATCGCTCGGAAGAAGCCCTGCCCCAGTTGGGAAAGATACTAGCCAAGCACCACGGTTTCAAGTGCACGGTGCTCTTCGCCATCGATCCCACAGCCGGTACGATCGACCCGGATATTACGCGCAATATTCCCGGGCTCGAGGCCCTGCGGTCAGCCGATTTGATGATCATCGCCACACGTTATCGCGACCTGCCCGACGAGCAGATGAAATACGTTGCTGAGTACCTTGACGCCGGCAAGCCGGTGATCGGAATGCGGGCCGCCGTCGTTGCATTTCGACTTACCAGCGCAAGGTACGAGAGATTCGGTTGCCGAAGCCAAACGTGGAAGGGAGGCTTTGGACAACAGATTCTCGGGCAAACCTGGATGAGCCACCACGGCAAGCACGGCCGTGAAAGCACGCGCGGCCTGATCGCGCCGGGCATGGAGAACCACCCGATCGTCCGCGGCTGCAACAACATTTGGGGGCCGACCGACGTTTACACGGTGCGCACCACCCTGGCTGAGGACAGCAAGGTACTGGTGCTCGGCCAGGTCCTTGAAGGGATGCAGCCAAGCGACAGACCGCTGGGCGGCCCGAAGAACGACCCTATGATGCCGATTGCCTGGACACGATCCTACCGGGGCACCAACGGCACGGTGGGTCGAGTGTTCACGACGACCATGGGGGCCGCCACCGATCTGGAAAGCGAGGGTCTGCGAAGGCTCCTCGTCAACGCCGCGTATTGGTGCGTCGGTTTGGATGGGGGCATACCGGACAAAGCGAATGTGGAGACGGTGGGCGAATACAAGCCCACGCCCTTTGGATTTGGCAAGTACAAGAAAGGAATGAAGCCCTCCGATTACGCGCTTGGCCTTTAGGCTGCCGTCCTGCCAAGTCTCGAACACCGTCTGACAAAATTATGGATGAGAAGACGTGAAGGACTACTGAACGAGCCAAAGGACGGATTGTCGAGTTTAGAACAATAGAGAGAATCGAGGTCGGCGACAAAACAGGATGGTTCTCTTGCGGGGTATATCGTTCCAGTCAAACCAGTAAACTACTATCGCGTACTCAGGCTTCACCGATTGAGCCATTCGACCTCTATGCCAAACACAGGATTGAACGACCGATGCCACTTTAGCGTCCACAGATCCTCCAGCTTCACTTCCCGGCAGCTGCCATCAAGGAATGAACAGTTGCTTACTCCGTTGTGACGATTGAAGCAGTAACGATTCATCTGCCCCCTATTCCCGCCAATCTTCTCCCATTCGGCATATTCTGCCTTGGAAAGAGGCCTTTCCGTATCCAGGGGGTACCCGGCAACCCATACACAGTCCAGCATCAGGGGAACGTTGCTGGCCCCCTTAACACTCATTTCGCCCCAGTGGTCTTTGTAGGCAAACCCCCACGTTTGGCCTTCGCCCTTGTGGCCCCAGCCATTGGTGCCGTAGCTTCCCTTGAACAGGTGTGGATTCGCATCGCTCAGGCGGATGTGATACCAGCAATTGAATACGCCGCCATTATTGACACGGCCCAGATTGCCATGATCGTGCTCAGTTTCCGGCCCCCGAGCCTTGGTGGCCATGGGACAGATGCGCAGCTCATCGGACTTGTATTGTTCCTGCAGCGTCTCGGTCCAGAATTTGCCCTCATCCGGGAAGTAAAGAGTGATGATCTTGTCATCGTTTTCCGCCGCATAAGCCACCGCGGCCAGGGTAAACCCACGGATGGACGACATGCATACGGTCTTGCGGGCCTGTTTTCTGACGCGAGACAGAGCAGGCATGAGAACTCCCATCAACAGGGCGATAATGGCGATAACAACCAGGAGCTCAATTAGAGTGAATGCCTTTCTGCTCATCGCCTGGTTCCTTTCTGTCTATATTCTGCTCCACCGCTGCTCGCAGTTGCACCTGCTTGTTCAATCGACATAGGACACGACCATGTCTTTCATTCCCCCTTCTCTCCCTTCATTCTCTCTACTCTCTACAACAGGCGATTGATATACGCGTAATACGCGCCACACAATTCCTGATCCTCCTGGTCGAGAAACCACGTTTGCAGTTTCATTCTTCCTGTTTTCAGATTCACCCTAAACACAATTTCCTTATCGCCCTCTGTAGCGGGTGTGGTCTGGTCGATCCCCGCCACCTGCAGTCGCGCTTTGGCAATCGGCAAAGACTTGCCCGGGGGTTGGAAGCTACCGTCAACGGCCTTGTGCGCGGGCAAGGGGGCGGTGAGTGGGGCATCGGCTTCTTTCGGCCAGCGACGCAGGGCAACCTCGTATGTACCGGCATGTTCGACTTCAATAGCCCAGAATCCGTTCAGCCGTGCACCCTGGCGGACGTGCGCTTGATTCCATGGCGTCGAGGTATGCCAGTCAAACGCCGTGAGACACGCTGGATTCTCATGGTCCGATCCAACGATGATGTTGCATGTCTCGTCAAACCTTCTGGAGACGTCAAGCCACCATGCCTCATAGTCACTCCGCAATCTCTTGACGGCATCCGGACGTTTCTCTGCCAAATCATTCTCCTGGCCGGGATCTTCGCGGACATCGTACAGCTCTCGACCGTTCACTAATCTCCAATGCCGCCGCATTACCGCGGCGTTCCATTTCTCAGGCGGTGTGGTGGTTTGTGAATATTGGACAACGAGTGTACGTTCCGGCAACGTCTTCTGCTGCACCAAGGCGGAGGCAAAGCTGATGCCATCGCATTTTGTCTCTCGGGGTGACGTTAATCCGCACACGTCAATCAGCGTCGGTAAAAGGTCGATATGGGCACAAAGGTCCTCCATATCTCGCCCCCCCTTCAACTGTCCGTTAGGCCAGCGTATAAAACAGGGAACACGGTGCCCGCCTTCGTAGTAGCTGCCCTTGGTTCCCCGCATGCCGGAATTGAAGCCTTTGCCTTTCGTATAACCAGCCGCTGTGCCATTATCTGTCATGAAAATCAGGATCGTATTGGCCTCGAGCTTCAGGTCTTCTAAACGCTTCATCAGTCGTCCCACGTTCTCGTCAATATGGGTTATCATTCCGTAGAATGACGCATGGGGGACTCCACTATTGTCTGCATATGGATTTCGGTACTCGTCAGCGACATAATAAGGGCTGTGCGGTGCGTTGGTCGGCAGGTAGCAGAAGAAGGGACGATCTTTGTTTTGCTCGACAAACTTCAATGCGTGGTCAAACCACACATCCGTACAGTAACCGGTGAACTTCTCCGGCTTACCGTTATGGAAGTAGGTGTCGTCAAAATAGTCGTTACCCCAATAATCCGGTGTCTGTCCGACACCTCCGCCACCGTGACGTAGAACCTCCTGGAACCCTCGATCTTCCGGACGATAAGGATAGTTGTCTCCCAGATGCCACTTGCCGAAATGCCCGGTACGATACCCATTGGCAGCGAAAACCTCGGCCATTGTGACCGCATCCTTCCGCGGCAGTGACCGCCCCCAAGTCGTGCCCCAGGCACCAGTACGCAGGGCATCCAGCCCGGTCATGAGTGAAGCGCGCGTAGGCGTACAGCAAGGCGACACGTGGAAATCCGTTAATCTTATGCTCTCGGCATATAGCCGGTCCAGGTTCGGGGTCTTTATGAGCTCGTTGCCGTGGCAGCCAAGATCGCCGTAACCTTGATCATCCGTCAGGATGAGAATCACGTTAGGCGGCACTTTCCCGGTGCCTCTGCGATTGCCCAGGACCGACGTGGCACGACCTGAAGCCACAACTCCGGCACTCATGGCAACCACCTGAAGAAAATCACGTCTATTCATGTTACGTACTCCTATTCCTTACGCATAGGATTAAGAAGCGTGGCTTGCCGAATATACGCACTGACACGTTGTACCTGCTGCGTTCCTAATCCTTGAATCCCCTCATCCATTCCGGCCAGTTTTCCGGTTGTACATGGCCAGCCTCGGTCCACGGACCGCCCGTGTTGAACCTGGTGTTCCATTTCAAGGTCCATAGCTCTTTGAGCCCAACCTTGCCCACAGAATAATCAACGAAAACGGCATTGATGTATCCGCTGTGGCGATCAATACAATAACGCTGCATCATTCCGGTACCGCCACTTCCATTGTCAGCAGTGGGAGGTGCATCGTTCTCCATAGGCATGCCACCGAGCCACATCGAATCCGAGAAGAGCGGGGCCCTGCCTGCGCCCTTGTCTGTGGGCCTCACCCAATACATGGAGGGATCGCCGATGAGCCCACCGAGGTTAGTGGCTTCAGCAGGATTCCCCACCCAACAATTAATGCCATAGCTACCCGCCATGCCGGGATACCCTGTTCTGGTGTCGGTTTCGGGAAACCGTCCCCATGCTTCATTGCGGGCTATCGGTTTTGTCCCACTTGTGTTTTCACCCACAACCTTGGTTGCTTCAGGACAGAAATTTATCTTGGGATTCTTGTAGTATGGCCTCGTGCAGCCAATCCATTCCACACCTTCGACCGTGTTTGTCCAGGCCCTGTAGTACTTACCGTCATTGTCGTCGGCATACATCGAGAAAATAAGGCCCCAGTGCTTTAGATTGGATCGGCAGGCAACCATCCTGGCCTGCTTTCGTGCCTTTCTGAGAGAAGGCATCAATATCCCCATCAACAGGGCAATAATGGCGATGACGACCAAAAGCTCAATTAGCGTGAATGCCTTTCTGCTCATCTTGCTGATTCCGTTCCGCCACGCGGGACTTCCCATACGAGCACTCATGCACCACTGGGGCCTATGGCGAATCCATCGGCATAGGCCCCGAACTGATGCAGATCCTGCCCGCCGTCCCGCGCAACCTGAACGTCGAGCCGGCATTATACCAATGCCTTCTCAGAACGGCTTGTCAAAAGGCTTAGTCCGGCCAGCAAGCCCGGCAACCTCCGCATGCGATAGCGCCCGGTTATAGATGCGGACATCATCAAGCAAGCCATTGTAATATAAGCCTCCCCTCGGATCCTGTCCGAACATCAGGACGCCTGGATCGTTGTTCAGTGTCCCGGGCGCCACGGTTGTTGCAGCTAACTGGCCGTTGAGGTAGCCCGCGATTGCCAATCCATCGTACGTGACTGCAACGTGCTGCCATTCACCGAAGGTGTAGCCGAAGTTGGCTGTCAGCCAACTGCCGCTGATATTGCACCAATGGTTGGTGGTGGTCGTAGCAAGATTGATCGCGTAACTGCCATTATTGGCTGCATCTCTCTTGGCTATAGGATTCGACGCACTTGTACCCACAGGCTTGATCCAGTAGGCCAATGTGAGGTTCTCAGGGGTGAGTTTGTCCGCATCCTGGATTTCAACATAGTCATTCACCCCATCGAAACTGAGCGCCCCGCCAACCTGCCCGGCGACCCACTGAGCACCGGTGATCGTACCAGGATTCTTATTGCCGGAGCTGTCGGCGGCAGTTGTCCCGGAACCTTCGTCAAACGTCCAGTGCCCGGCCACATTAGTGGTCCCGGGCGCGGCCGGAGTTATCAACTGGCGATCGTAAGAATACAGCCGGATGCCGTCAAGGTAAACCGTGCCCTGACCACCAAGCGTTCCAATACGCTCAAGGCCAATGGTTAGCGTAGTGACATTGCTCAGATTCACGCCGAGTGAGGCCAAGTCAATATACCACATCTGCCATCCCTTTAGCCTTAAGTTCTCGGCATCCGCATCGTATCTCACCTTGGCGCTGTTGACCTTCACGTACATTTGCTGCGGGACATTGTTGGGATCGCCATAGAACCGCAGCGTCAAGCCTTTAATGCCATGTTTGGTCCAATCCCGGCCGGCCTGTAGATTTGCAACATTCGCCGTGACCTCGGAAAGGCTGGCCGTGGTGTTATTATAGGAAAGCGGCACAGACTGTTTGCCGTCATAGATACGGGTCTTCTCCATAGACGGCTGGAAGGCTTCGGTATAACCGATGGTCGAACCATTTGTCGTGGTCCCGAAGCCGTCAACCCACGTCTCATAGACCAGGTTGCTGCCCTCTTGCCCGGTTTCAATGTCGTTGTAGGACTCGAGATCGTCCACCACAAGATACTCCTGTGTCGAGAGGTTCCAGATATCTCCCTGCCAGGTTGTTGGCGTCTCGACATCGTTGACCTCGTCAATCCGCCAGTAGTACGTGCCGGCCAAATCCAGGGAGGAAGCATAGCTGGGCGAGGTCACGGTCGCGACGGGAGCCGTCCCGTCTATCACGGCCTGCTCGTCGGCGCTCAAATAGACATTGTGCTTGGCCGCCTCTCTTCCCGCTTGCCAACGAAGGGTCACATCCACGTCTATGTCTGTTGCGCCGAGATCCGGGGAGGGCTCACTAGCGCTGACAGGTATGCTGAGGAATCGCACCTCGCTCAGACCAAATTGGTTCACGATGCCTCCCCAGTTGCTGTTCGCAGTGATCTTGACATATTTTGCTCCCACACCGCCAAGATCAACGGTGGTATTGGGCGCATAACCGGCTGCACCAAGACCCCGAGCAAACTCGTAAGTCGTGCCCAATGTGGTCCAGTTCGCACCATCGACCGAGTACTCAATAGCGGCTTGTTTGACGCCGAAACCGATCACAGGCTCAACAGAGCTATTGTAGTTCCATACCGACATCTGATGCAGCTTATACACTCTGTCGAATTCATACTGGATCCAGGTCGGCTGCGTCCCCGTTATGCTGCTGAGCCACATACCTGTATTCTCTGCCGAGTGCAGGTCATCAACGCCCAGTCCGGAGCTGTTGATTGTATTCTCCGGCCCCTCACCAGCGCTGTTCGAGCTGGAAGCGGTGGCGGCGATACGGATAGCGTCGATCGGATAAGCAAGAGGCTCGACCGTGAAGCTCCACACATCGCTCTTAAAGATAGTGGATGTGGGCGGAGCATTGACTTCATCGATGCGCCAATAATAAGTCTGGTCGAAATCGAGACGGCCCGGACCATAAGTGGCAGCGATTTGACCTTGACTGGCCAGCACGCCCCGCGGACTGGTTCTGCTGGCGTTGTTGACATCGTCGAAAACCGTGCCCAGGTAAACATCATGCGTGGCGGCGAACTTTCCCGGCGTCCAGCTAAGCACCACATCTCTGGGCACATCTCTTGCATTATCACCGGGATTCGGGTCGGAAGCCAGACCAGGTGGTGGACCCATCATCACCTGTTGAATCTCGGCTGCCGTCATCGCCCTATTGTAGAGACGAAAATCGTCGAGCCACCCGATGTATCCTGAAGCGTGGTCTGTGGTAGCTCTGGCACCGATCGTGAATTGGATGACTCCTGTCATCGGACGGCTCATACCCGTACCACTGTGAAATAGTTGGCCGTTGGCATAGATGTACACCGTGCCAGCATCACAATCCTTGGTGAACGCCCAATGCACCCACTCGCCCTTAAGGTACTCCAGGGGTATCGCTTTGAAGATGCGGTCATAATTACTGCCAGTGCCATCCCATCCCGTATCCCAGTACATATTGCCATTGCTCCATGGGGCTGCGCATGCCTGTCTTGCCGTGTTAGTGTCGACACTCCAGGCGCCAAACATGAAGCTATTAACAGGCATTGCCTGATCGCCGAACGCCCAGCAGGCAATGGTGACCTTGCGCTGAATGGGCTGCCAGGCTTCGGGCGGGATGTCCACCCACCCAGTACCATTGACGTATAGTGAGCCGCCGAAAATCCCGGCGTCCCAGGAGGCGGTGCCGCCGAGCGTGCCGTCATTGCCATAACGCGAAGAATCAGAGGCGGTAGTGCCCGACCCCTCATCAAACCTCCACCAGCCGACAAGGTTGGGGTCAGCAGCGTTGGCTACGCTCGTCAGAAGCAGACCCAACACTAAAACGAAGGCAACTGGATGAATCAATTCTCTATACATCATAATCCTCCTTCAGAAAACGTTAACAAGTAACGCTGGTTTAGCCTGACAGACATGAAATCTGCAGGTCCCTATTAAATTATTTATACTAAATCACCTACCTCGGTGTCAATAAAATTTCCTTCTCGTGACGACCCACGACCCATTTTTGATGATTCTTGGATCGTAAACAGCGGTTTGCTGTTAGATTGTGATATTCTTGCTCCAACGTTACATGAATACTGACGATCCGCCGGTTGCCCTTGTTGACAATATTTGTGAGGCCGGGATGATGTATGGAACTGCTGAAAACCGGCTCCTGGAATGAAAGGCAAGGCTCGGGGTGTGTCAAGATAGCAGGAGAAACCGGGTTTTTGGCGCAAGTGCTCAGTTTTTTTGGCGTTCTTTGGGAGGAAACCCCTTGGGGCTGCCAGAAAATTGCTGCAATCGCAACCCTCGGATGAGTTAACTGAAATCCAAGGCCTCCCCACTCCTCATTGTCTGGCTTCCCATCTTAATGCCAAGACAAATACCGAACAGGCCCGATAGGGATAGGCCCTTGAGACGCCAGAAGCCATTCGGTAAAATGTGCTCTCAAAGCTAACCTGGTGCCCGATCAATCTAAAGGAGTATGAGCATGAGACGTCAAGTACTGACCACGATTGCCATAGGGATCATTGTTCCGGCCGTTGTGCAGGCGCAGGATTATCTCAAAGCGCAGCCCGAGGCCCTTGAGCGATGGAAGGACATGCGGTTCGGAATGTTCATATGCTGGGGACCGGTATCGCTGACGGGTCACGAAATCGGCTGGTCCCGCGGAAGAGAGACACCGATCGACGAGTACGACAACCTCTACAAACGCTGGAATCCGGATAAGTACGACGCTGATGCATGGGTGAAAGTGGCCAAAGACATGGGGGCACGCTACATCATCTTCCTGACCAAGCATCACGACGGCTTCTGTCTCTGGGACACAAAACAGACCGACTACAATGTCATGAATTCGCCGTTGGGTCGTGACGTGACAAGGGAGCTCGCGGACGCATGCAGGAAAGAAGGTATCGGGCTCTTCCCCTACTACTCGACCTGCGACTGGCATCATCCGGACTTTCCCGGCACTGGACAGGGAGGCAGGACACCGAGACAGGAGCACAATCTGGATCGCTACACTGAGTATCTGCAAGCCCAGAGCAGGGAGCTGATAAGCAACTACGGGCCTCTGCTGGGAATCTGGTACGATGTTCCCCAGCACTTCGACAAGGAGCGCGGCGAGCGGGTCATACGTTACGTGCGCAGTCTCCAGCCAAGCCTTCTGGTTAACAATCGTACAGGGGCGCCCGGTGACTTCGATACGCCCGAACAACGCGTGGGCGCGTTCTCGAGGGACAGGGCATGGGAGAGTTGCATTACGCTCGGCACCCAGTGGGCGTGGAAACCCGATGACCACCTGAAGTCATACACCGAAGCGATCAGAATGCTCGTGGTCTGCGCGTGCGGCGACGGGAACCTGGCGCTCAACACGAACCCAATGCCCGACGGACGCATTGAGCCGCGCCAGGTCGAGAGCTTCAGGGAGATCGGGAAGTGGACGCGGAAATTCGGCGAATCGATCTACAAAACGCGAGGAGGGCCGTTCCTGTCGCCCGATTCCAGCGCGAGCAGATCCAAATCGGCGAGGCAGCAATTCGCCCTGCCCGGCGGGGACTGGTGGGGCGGCTCAACCCACAGGGACAATGTTGTCTACCTGCATATCCTGCAATGGCCCCGAAGTACAATCAAGCTGCCCGCGATCGACCGGAAGCTGGTGTCGTCTTCCCTGCTCACCGGGGACGGCGCGGATATCGAGCAGACGCAAAGGGGTATTACCATCAGCGTTCCCGAGAACAGGCGTGATCCCGTGGACACGATCGTCAGGCTCGAGTTCGACAAATCCGTGGCGGACCTGGCACCGGTACAGTGCGTGGGCTTTGAGCCGACCAATTACAGGATAGACGAGAAGAAGCAGGACGACGCCAGCAGCATACTGGAAGTTCAGGGACCCGACGGAACGACCGCGGCGAAGTACCCGGTCCGGTTCACGCCGCATCATTATCCAGCGACCGACGGGAATGACACGGTAATAAAGGAATGGCTCAAGCTCAGGTACGGCGCGTTTCTGTGCTTCAATTCAAACCAGTTCAGCGGAAACGAATTCTGTGACACGAAAAGCCCGAGCCTTTACGCGCCGCCGGAGCTGGACGTGAAGCAGTGGATCACGATGTTCAGGCAGGCGGGAATGAACTACGCGGTTCTTACGGTCCGGCACACTTCCGGCTTCCTTCTCTGGGACAGCGCCACGACGGATTTTGACGTTGCATCGAGCGGAAACACGACAAACGTGGTCAAAGCTTACGTGGAAGAGTGCCGACAGCAGGGACTTGCGCCGGGGATCTACTACTGTCTCTGGGGCGGCAAGAATTGCGGACCGTCGGGGAAAAAGGAAATCCCGGAAGCGCGCGCACTGATTCTGGCTCAGCTCCACGAGCTGGCCGCCAACTACGGTCCGATCCCGTATTTCTGGATCGACATGATGAACTGGGCGCCCGCGAACATCACCACACGCGAGATTTACGATTCGCTGAAGAACATTAGCCCGAAAACGGTAGTCATATTCAACCAGCACATCCAGGATGGAAGCAGTCTCAAGTATTTTCCGACCGATGTGATTAACGGGGAGATGATGCCGCCTCCCGCGGCGGGACATAAGGTAATGCGCGAGGTGGACGGCCGGAAATATTACCTGCCGTTTGAGTTTGAACCCTGTTCACAGAACAGGGCGGGTGGGCCGAGCGGTATTTACCGGAACTACTGCTGGTTCACCTATGGGGAGGGCAGGGATTTTACCCCAAGCAGGCCATTTTCCGTGGGAATCCTTTACAGACACATCAAGCAGGCCCGCGACGGGGGAGCGAACAATGTTCTTCTGTCCTGCGCGCCTGATCACACCGGGCGCCTGAGGGACCAGGACGTGGAACAGCTTCTTATGTTGGCCCGTGTGTTTGAAAATCCGTCCCTGCTGCCGCCGGCTCCGCTGAGCGAGGGGTGCAGCGTGACCGCGTCGGGCGTGTGGCCGAATCCACACCTGTACGCAGACCTCGCGTTTGACGGCGATATGGGCACACGCTGGGGCGGCGCACCCAATACGAACTCCGGCTGGCTTGCCGTGGACTTCGGCGAGGAAAAGACCATCAGCCGCCTGTTCATCAGCGAGGCGTACGAGCGCATCCGGAAATTCGAGCTTCAGAAGAAAGACGGCGACAACTGGAAGACTTTCTTCAAGGGCACGACCGTGGGAGAAAAATACAATGTTTCGTTTTCGCCCGTGGCGGCGCGGCACGTGCGGCTGAACATCCTCGAGGCCACGGATGTCCCCACGATTTGGGAAGTTCAACTGTTTGAACAGTAGCGGACAATCCGCAACCCGGAGACTATCCGGGGGACACAACGATGTGCAGGTCTTTACAGCTACTCGCGGTCCTATTGTTCGCCCTGGCAGTCTGCCCGCTGCCGGAAGATGTATGGCGAGGAGTTCGAGCAGGCATCGCCAGCTCGGCTTGCTGAATTCGACGCACGCACACTGGCCGGTTACGTGGACGAGGACCGCTGCGGCTCGTCAGTCCGTGGAAAAATATCACCGTTCATCCTTCTACAGAGATACAGTCTCGGTCACTTGCGCCAGACGCCGAGGGAATAGTGCAAGTGCCTACCCGTCCGGGTGACTGTTTGATTTTCGAAGCGTATCAGACGGACGTGAAAGTTCAGTGATACATTGTGGGGCTAAGGTTCGCTGGACATGGAGAGACAGATGCTCGCTAGTGTCCACAGTCATCGGTGTAGATGTCTGCGCCCTAAACGCTATTGTCAATCCCTCCATGCGGTTTGTATAATGCTGCTGCCAGAGATGGCATTAGGCGTGCAGCCTGTTGGTTCCGCATCCGTCGCCTTGGTTAGGAGCTCAAAAAGGAGAGCGAGCATGAGAAAGATCGTATGCGTTCTTTGTTTCCTCAGTCTCTTGCTGCAAATGCAGTCTGCCGTCGGACAGCGGCGGTATTTGCCGAACTGGGAGTCTATCGATGCCCGCCCGACTCCACAGTGGTTCACTGACGCCAAGTTCGGTGTTTTCATTTGCTGGGGCTTGTATTCGGTTCCGGCGTGGACTCCGACGGGTAAGTACGCGGAATGGTATCAATACTGGCTACAGGAGAAGTCGTTCCAGGGCAAGGTGCGTGATTTCCATGTCAGGACGTATGGCAAGGAGTTTGAGTTCAAAGACTTTGCCCCCATGTTCAAAGCCGAGTTGTGGAATCCGGATGAATGGGCCGACCTGTTTGAGAAAGCCGGGGCGAAGTACATTGTGCTGACCACCAAGCATCACTCCGGGTACACGCTGTGGCCCAGCCATGAGGCGGAACAAACCTACGGCGAGAACTACAATCCCGTAAAGGTCGGTCCCAAGCGCGATATTGTGAAGGATATTACTTCAGCCGTGCGACAGAAGAACATCAAGATCGGGTTCTATTACTCTTTGTATGAATGGTACCATCCTTTGTGGCAGAGCGACAAACAGCGTTTTGTCGAGGAACATTTGTTCCCCCAGTTCAAAGACCTCGTCACACGCTATCGCCCGGACATAATCTGGTCTGACGGGGAATGGGAGATGGGTTGGGAAGAATGGAGAAGTCCCGAACTCCTGGCCTGGCTGTTCAACAATGCACCGAATGAGAAAGACCTTGTGATCAACGACCGCTGGGGCAAAGGGATTCGGCACAAACACGGCGGATTCTATACGACCGAATACGGCTCCGGAATGGACGACGATTCCCATCCCTGGGAAGAGAACCGCGGGATGGGCTTCTCTTATGGTTACAACCGCGCCGAAGATCTGCAAGACTATCGTTCGGCTCAGGAACTGATCCTGATGCTGATCGATGTTGTAAGCCGCGGGGGGAATCTCTGTCTGGATATTGGGCCGAGCGCCGACGGCAAGATTCCCGTGATCATGCAGGAACGCCTCCTACAGATCGGAGCATGGCTCAAGACGAATGGACAGGCCATCTACGGCACACGCATGTGGAAGGAGCCTTGCCAGTGGAGTGCGGGTAGCATTCCGACGATGACAAGAAAGGAATACATGTCCAACTTCAATATCCTGGAACAAACGATTGCTCCTCCTGAGGGACAGGCTGCTAAGGAAGTTCTGTTCACCTTCAAGAATGGAAACCTGTATGCAATTACACCCAGGTGGCCCGAAAAGAAGCTGAGGCTAAAGGATATTGTGCCGGATCGTAACATGGTCGTGACCTTTTTGGGAACGGGAGAGAAGTTGCCCTGGGAGGTGGATGGCAACAATCTGGTCATAACGACTCCCGAGTTCGATCCGAACAGGATAAAGAGTCAATACGCGTATGTGTTCCAGCTGAGCGGCGTAGAACGGAAAAGCAAATGACCGGAAGGAAGGCAATGTCTATTTCCGATCCTGCTTTTGAGATATTAGATACAACGGACACTGATCAATCACAATGGAACACCTCTTCCATATCGGCCCACCACTGGTCTTTGTCCCTGTCCGGCAGAGGCTCCTGGCAAGGCTTGCACACGTCCCACCATTTCTGCGTCATCGGATCCGCAGCCATTTTCGCCATGTCCACATCGAAATCTTCGCCGGTATATTCCAGGTAACTGAACAGATAAGTATTGCCGTCCGGAAGTGTTCTCAGATAGATCGAATAATTACTGATATTGCATTGCCTGATCATATCCAGAACCTCAGGCCATACATCTGCATGCAGTCTCTTGTACTCATCGATCATGTCCTTTTTGACTCCGATTATCCACGCGTGTCGTTTCATTGTCCTATACCTCCATTCAGGAATAAACTCCATATTCGTAGATGGTATCGACCATCGCCAAGACATTGGCTACCGATGTTTCTTCAAGGATAGCATCATGACTGGCCCCGGCGACGAATCCGCCGCTCGGCATCATCGTATCGAGGACTTCGCGTGTATCCTCTCGGACGCCCACAGGGCCCTTCTCTATTAAAGTATGATGCGAATCGATGGCTCCGTTAAAGACCATCCTGTCACCGAAGTCGGCCTTGAGTCTCTTGAGATCCATCCCTTTGCACGATGGCTGGACGGCATGCAGGCCATCGATGCCTGCGTCGATCATCATCGGTATCAATTCGTAGATGCCTCCGCAGCAGTGCATCTGGACTTTCAAGCGGTACGAGTGTCCAAGATCACATAATCGCTTCAGATGAGGAACCATGAACCTCTCAAACATTTTCGGGCTCATCAAAGGACCCATCTGACTGCCGAAATCGTTGCCAAAGAAGAACAAATCGATGACATCGGTTGCCGCATCGAATATTCTCTGGCTGACTTCAAAATAGTAGTCAACTAAATGCTGCAAGATGGCATCAACAACATCCGGTGTCATATACATCTTCACATAGAGCTCTTCCATGCCTACGAGGTCGATCAGATCGTGCCAGAATGGCGACCAGTCACCGCCCAGGATTGCATACTGGCCATTGTATGCCTGTGCCTGGGATTTGATCTTGGAGACGTCCATCCATGCCGGATCCGGCCATGGATACTCATGGACCCGCTTAACAGTCGCGTCGGCCAACGGGTGACTCAGGGGCTGCCCATACCCATACCCCTTCCGTTCGATGCCAAAAACGGTTCTGTAGGTAGCCTGTTTATTCTCCAAAGCGAATTCGGGGCCGGCATATTCGGCAAAGACACGTCGGAAATCATCCCGAAAGCGGAGGCGAAGTCCTTCATCGTCAAGGCTTAGTTCCTTCTTGGCCTTTTCCCAGAACTCGATAGACGCGCCGCACCAGCACGGAACTCTATCGGGCTCATGGTGTTCATAAGCCGCTAAAACCCTTTGCTGCGAAGTGAACGACATTCCTGTTTCTCCATATAGTTCAGCCTTATTTTTCAACCTCGTCCATCGCGATCCGGGCCCATTCCCAAAGCCGTTGAGGCTCGTAGCGTACGGTTGAAATATCTTTCATGATAAATTCGATGTGACATCTGCCTCGGGCCTTTTCAAGCACCTGGCGGATATCGGCACGCGCTTTTTCCGGCTGCCATTGGCTCTCAGCAAACACCGCTGGACTTGGCTTTTGGCTGATCACGTAGCCCGCTCCGATTTCGTCGATCGCCCGATCAATATCGCACCAGGGACTGACAGATATCTTTCGAAGGTTCGGGATCCTGCGCAAGATGCTTATCTTTTTATCAAGCGGTTCGCAACACCCATAGTAGGTCAGACCAAAACGCTGAAGCCATCGCATATCGTGCTTGAGAGCAAATTCCCAATGCATTTCCGGAGAGACTGCGGAGAATATCTGCGCATTGGAACACCCCCACATGTTGTGCGGCCGCACATGGTCAGGATCATAGTCATCGCCCGGCAATTGCTCGGTGTATCCATACCCGCCGGAGCCAACCCGTTCGTTGGCATTATCCAGCGACAGAAGATTCATCCGTTCGAACTGATCCAGCTCAACCATCCAGGCATCGACCATCTTCGATACAGCGGCGTTGACCAAGTCCGGCCGCAGAATCATATCCATCATCGCCTCCTCGATGCCCCACCAGCGAATCAGGTAATCCCACGGTGTGAACCAGATGTGCGTCTGGCCGACTTTTTTGACCGGCATGATCTCATCAAACACGTCACACATCGCCTGATATCGGTATTCAGTCGCCTGCTCATCGTGCGTAACGATTGGCATCTTGATTTTTTCGAGATCTTCAGGCTCTTTGATCTGGATATTGAAGTGTCTCGAAACAACATCACTCGTTTCGTCGGTTTTGACGATATCTACGTCTTCGATTATTCCGAAATCCGTACTATGAACAGCCAGAGGGCAAGGAATGAAATCACTGATGACCATATCGGCGGGCAGATGCTTCCACTGGTAAATAGTCTTTCTTAGCGGATCCTCCTGGTCTCTGGCCCAGGGGTGTTCGGCCCTGAGAGTCAACTCATCATTCACATTCATCTCGTTCCAGCAAATCTCATTTATCCAGGCCATCGGCCGTTCTGACTTGAGGTCGTTCAGCTTTGTCCACAATTGAGCTTTTTCTCTATGCACATTCTTAGAAGCTATCGTGGCAAGCTCGCCGGCTAAACGGCGCAGGATGTCCGTGTCTTTATGCGACAGCTTGATCTCTTTGGCCACGATGGGCGGCGTATAATGAGAGGGATCATGCAGCATTCTTAATTACTCCTATGTCTGAATTACTTGAACACTCTGCTGCTACCACTGGGCCGGCATGAAATCGTCAACGTCGGCCTGTGTGATGATATGCTTGGGCAGGTACCGAACCGGTTCCAG
The DNA here is from genome assembly GCA_035529475.1 of Sedimentisphaerales bacterium. Taxonomy (GTDB): domain Bacteria; phylum Planctomycetota; class Phycisphaerae; order Sedimentisphaerales; family Anaerobacaceae. The sequence continues at coordinate 18,583 of DATKWR010000104.1, forward strand.
TGTTTTACCTTCGAACCACTCCGCCGCCGCGTGAACGGCAATGGCGCCGTCGCCTTCAGCCGACTGATACGTGATGGCCAGCGCGTCGCCCGCCTTGACCGAGTCCATTCCCGTCTTACTGTTACCCGCCGCGACAATCACAATATCTTTTCTTCCCGACTTGTGGACCGCCTCTAAAGTTCCGGTCATCGAGAAACCATCTCCGGCGAGTATCAGGCCCTTCAGTTCATCGCCGTACTTGGTTAACCATGCCGAGACCAGTTGCATGGTGCCCTCGGCTTCCAGGTTGGCCGTGTCCATGGCGAGCAGTTTCATATCAGGTGCATATTCGGCAAGTTCGGTAATGGGAGCATAAGTGCGCGCAAAAAACGGCGAACTGCCGGGCATGTGCCTTACAATCGAATATCCGCCGCTTTTGCCCAGTGCATCGGCAAACTTGCGAGCCAACATGCGGAACTGGCCCCAGTCATCGGGTCCCGTCCACGCCAGACAGTATTTCATCGCCTCGTCGCATGGAATGGTATTGGATGTGATGCAGGGAATGCCGGCCTTGTTGATGCGGCGCAGCAACGACGTGCAGGCCGTGGCATCAACAGGGGCGAAAATGATCATGTCGGGCCGCTCATTGATGGATTGATCCGTCTGCTGGGCCTGGAGGTCCATGTTCCAGTTGCTGTTGTAGATCTTCACTTGCATCTCATAGGTTTTGGCCATAACCTTGAATCCATTGACATACGCGGTCCAATAGGGATGATCGCCGGCCTTAAGAAGGACGATCCGTTTTCCACGCGGGCCGTCTTCGGGGGATACGGGCATATCGACCTTCGCGACATTCCACCCGGCATACTCAATATCCCACCAGTGCCCCTTGTCGGTTTCCGCCAGGGCTTTCGGGTCTGCGGGACGTTTGGGGATAGTTGCCGATTCGGTTTCCGGCAGAATATAAGGTTGCCCGTCCGTACCCCTCAAGGCATACACGTCTAGTGCGGGTTTCGTATCATTGTCGACAACGGCTTGCGGTTCCGGCACGATGCGAACGGGAGCACGATTATGCATAAAGTACATGGCGAAGATGGCCACGATGCCCACAATCGCCACGATCGTGATACAGGTTAGCACAAAACGGTCTTTATCGGTCATTGCACTCTCTCCTTCTTCATCTGTCGCAGACCGCCTATCCCCCATCGTCCTGGCTTCCCTTATCAAATCCGGCCTTTGTCCTTTCACCAGGTCATGTTTGTATATTACAACTGCTTCGTAGAGAACCACAAGTGCGAGAATGATTCCGTTGACAAATATCTGCACCTCAAAGCCCAGCCCGAAGCAGCCGATGCCGTTGAAGAGTGTGGTTAACATAAGGACGGCAAAATAGCTCTTCAACACGCTTCCCTTGCCTCCACTCATTAGGGCACCGCCTATGATCACGGCCGACAGGACCGTCATAAGTGTGCGGTTGCCCAGCACGGCTGCCGAGGTCATCGAACTGAGGCCGGCGGCGAAGAGTACGCCTCCTGTCGCGGCGGTCAGACCGCAAATGATGAACCCCGCGATCAGGAAACTATCCCGCTTCAGGCCGGCCAGCCAGGCTGTTTCCGCGTTTCCTCCGACCATGAAAAACGCACGGCCCAAGGCAGTCCGATTCAAAAACACTGTGAACGCAAGGACCAGAACCAGCGTTATGAGGACGATGGGAGGAATGAAAGGAACCAGCGGTGTCTCAAGCCAGTCTGCAAAACGAAAATCATCTATCGCCTTTGATCCGCCCTTGCTGTAAAGATGCATTAGACCCGTTACCACCGTCATCGTTCCGAGCGTAACGATAAACGAATTGATCCTGGCCTTTACGACCAGCAGCCCGTTGATCAGCCCCACTGATGCCCCGGCCAGGACCGCCAGCATGATCGACGCGAACCAGCCCAACGGGGGCTGCAGGCCGATCGTCAACATGCCGCAAAGCATCACCACCGCCCCAATGGACAGGTCAAGCTGTCCCAGGATAAAGACAACAGTAAAACCGATGGCGACAATGGCATTGAGACTGGCGCCTTTCAGGATGGTCGTCACGTTATGTACGGAGAAGAAATTGGGGGCAAAGACCGACAGTCCCCCGAAGAGCGATATCAACATCAGCAGGGCCCGGTTGTTGTCGAGGAAGATAGCCAAGCTGTGACCGTCAAAACATTTGCGGACTACGCCTTTTCCCTGTTGACGAGACGGCTTACGCATAATCCTTCCCCCGCCTGCGTAGCCGGTACTGGCTTAAGCCTACCACGGCAATAAAGACCGCACCGGTGACAATGTTCTGCTGGAACGTGTTGACGCCCATAAACGTCATGATGTTGGCCAAGAGCCCGATGACTAACACGCCTCCAAATACTCCCAACATGGTTCCTCGCCCGCCGCTGAGCATCATCCCGCCTACCACAACAGCCGTAACCGATTTGAAGTCGTACCCCTTGCCCAGATAAAACACGCCGAGCTTGTTCATCGAGGTTATGAATATGCCTGCGATCGATGCACAGAAGGCCGCTGCGAGAAAATCCATCTGTACGACGCGGGGAACATCGATGCCCGTTGCCCTGGAAGCAGCCCGCGCCGAGCCCACGAGTTTGGATTCGATCCCAAACCGCGTGCGGGTCATTACCAGGTGCCCTACAACGAACATCAGGACCATAACCACAACGATTAACGGTATCGGACCGACGTTCAAACGAAAGATGTCTATAAAAGCCGCACCTGCGGTGCCGGGCTCTATGTCGGGATAAACCTGGTTGTTGCTCCAGGTAAAACGCATGAAACCTTCCATGAAGAACGCGACGGCCAGCGTCCAAAGGATCGGATTCGCATTGAATCGTCCCACGACAAAACCGTTCATGGCGCCAATCAGCATTCCCGCCGCCATCCCCAGAATCAGGGCGGGCGCCAGTCCAAAGCGCAGTGCTGCCACACTAATGATTCCGGAAAAGGCCATTATCGATGGAATCGAAAGGTCGGCCATGTTGCCCGAATAAGTCACAAAGGCCATGCCGGTGGCTACGATGCCAAGAAGCGAAACGGCGTTGAGAACGCTCATCAAGTTCTTGGAAGTAAGAAACTCGTCGGAGACGAGTACGCCGACGACGAGCAGTAGCAGACCGATAAGATAGATACCGACACAGTCGTACAATGTGCCAAGTCGGGGTAAGCTTCTTGTCTTGTCAGGTCGTCTCATCCAATTGTCCATTCATTGCCAACAGCACGGCATCCTCTGAGAGTCGGCCTTTCTGCATTTCACCGATCAGATGTCCGTCGCGCATCACGATGACGCGATCAGACAGTCCGACCAGTTCCGCCAGATCCGAGCTGATGAGTATGATGGTCCGGCCATTCTCCGCCAGTTCCATCACGGCCTTATGAATCTTCATCTTGGCCTTGATATCCACCCCACGAGAGGGTTCGTCAAGCACCAGAACGGTCGGATTTGCAGCGATCCACTTGCCGAGAAGAACCTTTTGCTGATTCCCCCCGGACAGGTTGCTGACCTCTGTCGACATCGAGGCGGCAATGATGTCAAGTCTCTTGATCAGCTCTTCAGTTGTTGAGGTCTCATGCCGCGAGGAATATATGCCGCAGCGCGTGTAGCGACGTATTATCGCTGAAACCATGTTCTGTTTCACCGGCAGCCGGAGGAACAAGCCGTCAGTTTTCCGGTCTTCGGAAAGATATAGCAAACCTTGTTCCATCGCTGCGGCATACGAATGCCGCCCGAGTTTGCTGCCGGCCATCTCAACCGTCCCGCCGTCAACGGGATCCAGTCCACACATCGAACGTGCCACCTCGGTCCTGCCCGCGCCCGTCAGGCCGGCTACGCCAAGGATCTCACCCCTTCGGGCCTGGAACGACACGTCATGAAAGAAACCCTTCCGCGTGAGGTTGCGAACGTCCAAAACCGGCGCGCCGATATTCGGCGTGCGATGGGTATAGAACTCGTCAATCGTCTGCGCCACCATCATTTGAACCACCGCCGCGGGAGTCACTTCACCCACATATTTCGTATCGATCTTGCGCCCGTCGCGCAGAACCGTGATTCGGTCGGCAATCTCAAAAACCTCCGGCAGATGGTGTGAAATGTAGATGATCGTAATCCCGCGATTCTTGAGCTGCCGAATGATTTCAAACAGCCGTCCCACGTCATCCCGTGACAGGGCCGAGGTCGGCTCGTCCATCACCAACACACATGGATTACTTCCCAAAACCTTGGCGATTTCCACGAGCTGGGCTTGGTGCTGGCTAATTGCTTCGACGGGCAGGAGGGGATCCAAATCCAGACCTACTCTGTCGAGCAGACGTGAGGCCTGTCGCACCATGGCCTTTCTATCGAGCCAGACACCATATTCGCGAGGCAGGCGGCCGACGAGCAGATTCTCGGCGATGCTGATGGGACGCGCCAGGTTCAATTCCTGGTAAATCATGCCGATGCCATGCGCCTTTGCCACGGCGGGCGAGTGCAGCGCGACCTCTTTCTGTCCAATGAAGATACTGCCCGTGTAGTCATTGAAAGAGCCCGCCAAGATCTTCATCAGCGTGGACTTGCCGGCGCCGTTTTCCCCCATGAGTGCATGCACCTCTCCCACCCTCACTTCAAAATCAACGTTGTCCACCGCCAGTGTGCCGAGGTACTGCTTCGACACTCCCTTCATCCTCAGAGCAACACCGATATCATCCGGATTAGACATGTTGTCTCGAATCCCTATTGAATTCACTCATGCAGTTAAACCCTGGATGTCGTATTCGGCCAGCTCCAATGGATATTGGCCGTACTCGCGGACCAGTTTGACAATATAATCATAAGTATATCCCGACACATTGCTGGTAACAGAGTGATCGGACTGGAAGATGTAGCCGCCTCCTTTGGCCGCGTTCAGCTTCCGCAGTACTTCTTCGTGGATCTGCACCTTGTCCGCCATCTCCCATATCTGGATGTTGCTGTTTCCACAGATACCGAGCTTATGGCCGTATTCGCGACGCAGGTCCACGGCGTCAAGTCCCGCCTTGGCTTCCAGTGGATTCATGGCGTCGATGCCGATCTCAATGTAGTCGTTCAGAATCTCCCTGACGTTCCCGCAGCCGTGGTAGATAACCATCAAGCCTTTTGAATGGGCATAATCGACCATCGCCTTGACCCAAGGCTTAAAATAAGTGCGCCAATAATCCGGCGAAAAGAACATGCTCTTCTTATAAGCTACATCCCCCCATATCACAAGGCCGTCCAGCAAATTCCCTGCAGCATCGATTTGGGCCTTGGTACAATCCAGATAGAACTGCCCAATACGATTAATCGCCTTACCCATACGCTCTGGATACAGGCCAATCCACATCATGTTGTTTTCCGGGCCGATGAGCCGAGTCAGGCACTCATTGCATTCGATCATGCTGCCGAAGACCGGGAAATCCGGATGGAGAGAAATGACCGTTTCTGTCCATGCCGGCGAGTTCCGCTCAAAACCGTCTCCCACACCGGCGATCTGATTGTCGCCGGCCTCATAATAACGTCGTTTGTCATAAGGGTCATCAAACTCGAGTGCTTCGAGCTTATCGATTGTGTCGGTCTCAAAGTCCATAAACTCCGGCATCGGACCATCGAACTTTTTGCGCATAGTCGCGCCGAAGCCGGTCTTGACGATCACTTCCTCGCTGTTTTCTTTCAGTGTCTCAAATGCGCGGATAAAGGGGTCCATATTGGGTACCGTAACGATCCAGTCCAGATCATAGTAGAAATACGGATTGGCATCATCGACCAATCCAAGATCCTTTCGCCATCGTTCAATGAAGCTGCCCCAGAAAAAGTCACTAATTGGTACCCGGTCTGGTTCCTGATGAGAAAGGGTTTTCTTCATCCGCTCGAGCTTCTTAAGTGTATTCTCTTTTCGCTTGTGTCCTGAGTCCTTATCCATGGTATCCACCATGCCCAAATCTGTACCTTTCCGATTGAGATGAGTATTATCAATCCAACTCAATAAATACTTCAATGAACCATGAGTACAATATACCATATTTGGTAATAATAACATTCTGGAGAGTACCGAGTTTTGAGTACTAAGTGGAAGCGCAAAATGATTCATTGAAGTTAGCCATACTGGCTGATCTCTATAGTGGCGGCGGAGCCGCCTGGAGATCACGGCCATGGGATACGGTATTAAACTCACAGAACAACAATGGGACGAACTGGATCGCGTGCGGCTGACGACGGATTCGGCCGATGTCTTCCGCAACTGCCTGATTATCTTGATGTCCGACTCGCGCGATACCATCGCCGCAATCGCTCGGCGGCTGGGGTGCGGGACCGACACGGTCGTACGTATCCGACGGCTGTACCGCAAGGGCGGCGTCAAAGCCTTGCTTCCGGTCAAGCCGCCCGGCCGACCCGGA